>DATGVQ010000139.1:0-23194 GCA_035300145.1 Acidiferrobacterales bacterium
AGAATAAGGTGGGATTAAATCCACAATCTTGCGTTTCCACAGACGATCTATGCCGAGGGTGGCGAAGTTAACCATAAAATCATAGCTCTCGCCTGTCCCGGAAAAGAAACGTTGAACGAGTTCCAGTTTTGGATCCTGCATGAAGTGATTCCTATCCTTTGGCTGAATGCCTCTATTTTGACAAACGCAGACGCTTTACCCGCCCTGCGATCCCGCTCGCTTATATCATCTGGCTCGCCTGCGGGTGAGCGCGCTCCGCCGGCAAGATAAGCTTATTCAAGGCATTGAGATAGGCCTTGGTCGAAGCAATAACGATATCCGTGTCGGCGCCGTGGCCATTGACAATGCGCCCGGCCTTTTCCAAACGCACCGTCACTTCACCTTGGGAGTCGGTGCCGCTGGTGATGTTGTTAACCGAGAACAATTGCAACTGGCCACCGCTTGCCATTATCTCTTCAATCGCCTTGAACGCCGCATCGACCGGGCCGCTGCCCTCGGCGCCCGCTTGTTTCTCCTCGCCGTTAACCGAAAGCGTAAGCGTTGCATAAGGCTTAACGCCGGTTTGGGAACAGACTTTAAGCGCTACCAGTCTTAGCGATTCATCAATATGCTCAAGGCCTTCTTCCGTGACTAACGCCTGGATGTCTTCATCGAAGATTTCGTGCTTTTTGTCCGCCAAATCCTTAAAACGCGAAAACGCGGAATCGAACTCCGCTTCGGATTTGAATTCAATTCCGAGTTCTGTTAAGCGCCCACGGAAGGCGTTGCGTCCAGAGTGTTTGCCCAAAACCATGCGGTTAGCGGCCCAGCCCACATCCTCGGCCCGCATAATCTCATAGGTCTCACGCTTTTTAATGACGCCGTCTTGATGAATGCCGGACTCATGCGCAAACGCGTTGGCGCCGACAATGGCTTTATTGGGCTGCACGGCAAACCCGGTGATATTCGATACCAAACGGCTTGCCGGTACGATCTGGGTGGTATCGATGCGCGTGTCGCAGGTGAACATATCGCGGCGCGTACGCACCGCCATGACGATTTCTTCCAAAGCGGCATTGCCGGCGCGCTCGCCCAAACCGTTGATCGTGCATTCCACCTGGCGCGCGCCGTTCATGACCGCGGACAAGGAGTTGGCCACGGCAAGGCCAAGATCGTTATGACAATGCGCGGAAAATACCGCCTTGTCGGAATTCGGCACGCGCGCACGCAACTCGGCGATCAAGGCGCCGAACTGGTGCGGAAGATTGTAACCGACGGTATCGGGAATATTCACCGTGCGCGCACCGGCATTGATTACCGCCTCTACGATGCGGCACAAAAAATCGGTCTCGGAGCGGCCGGCATCCTCCGGCGAAAATTCCACATTATCGGTGTAGCGGCGCGCGTACTTCACCGCCTTTACCGCCTGGCGCAACACGTCTTCCGGCTGCATGCGTAACTTTTCCCGCATATGGATCGGCGAGGTGGCGATAAACGTGTGGATACGCCCGGACCTGGCCGGTTTAATCGCCTCGCCGGCGCGGTCGATATCGTTGTCCAACGCCCGCGCTAAGGCGCAAACCGTGCTGTCATGAATGGCGGTGGCGACCGCCTTGACCGCTTCGAAGTCATCCGGGCTCGCAACTGGAAACCCGGCCTCGATGATATCTACGCGCATGCGCTCCAGCACCTTGGCGATGCGCACCTTTTCCTCGCGTGTCATGGACGCGCCCGGGCTTTGCTCGCCGTCGCGCAAGGTGGTATCAAATATGATTAATTGTTCGCTCATTACACTGCCTCCAGGAATATGTCTTGTTTACATCACCAAAACCGGTGATATAGGTATTCGGACTGTTTGATATGCGTATTCTTTTCCTCGCCAGGAATTAGGATAGAGGTTTATGCGCTTGCGCGCAGCAGTCGCAGGGTGAGCAAAAGCGGGGAGAAGCAACCACGCATATTCCCGCATGCCCCCGTTTCGGGGGCATGCGTAGCATGTATAGATACAAATGCGCGCTGTAGTGAAATATCCATAAGTATTACTATAAGCTTAAAAAGCCCTAAAAGTCTACGGCAACCGCGCCACCCGTTTTTCGCCGGTGTGCCGGGATTTTCTAATTAATGCACCTACCGGCCCGGAAATAGCGTAGACCAAGAAAACCATAAACAAAACCTGAGGCGGATCAAGCGAAATTAACACAAACAGCAAAACCACTACCAGGACCGATATAAACGGCACGCGGCCTTTTACATTCAGATGCTTAAAACTGCGGTAGCGAATATTGCTGACCATGGCCACGCCGGCGAACACGGTGAATAGCAATGCGGCGATACTAATCTCTTTGCCCGGCACGCCATAGCTATATAGCACCCACACCAGGCCGGCCAACAGCCCCGCGGCGGCCGGGCTCGGCAATCCTTGGAAAGACACGCGCCGGTCGACCGTCGTTTGCACATTAAACCGCGCCAGCCGCAATGCGGCGGCGGCGGCATAAATAAATGCCGCCAGCCAACCGAGCTTGCCCATATCGGCCAAGGCCCATTCGTACACAATTAAGGCCGGTGCGAGACCGAAAGAAACCATATCCGCCAAGCTGTCGTATTGGGCGCCGAATTCACTTTCAGTGTGGGTCCAGCGCGCCACGCGACCATCCAGGCCATCCATCACCATGGCGATAAAAACCGCAATCGGCGCGCTTTCAAAGTGACCGTTCATCGCCTGGACGATGGCATAGAAGCCGGCAAACAGGCCAGCCGTGGTAAATAAGTTCGGCAATATATAAATGCCTTTGGCGTACTTTTCGTCCATCAGGGATCTCCCATATCTCTTTAACATTAATGTAGCAGAATTCCAACGATATCGCTGCCCGCCTTAACTTTATTCCCCAAACTAACCCTTATCTTGCTGTTAAGCGGTAAGTAGATATCGACGCGTGAGCCGAAGCGGATAAAACCATAGCGATCACCTCGGTTTAAGCGATCAGCAACCCCTACATAACACAGTATACGCCGTGCAATAAGACCGGCAACCTGCACTACGACAATATCCTCGCCGTCGTCGGTCTTTATCCAAAGCGCATTGCGCTCATTCTCCGCCGAGGCTTTGTCTAACGCGGCATTGAAGAATTTACCTTGGCTATACCAGCGTTGCTGAACCACCCCTGTTGCCGGGCTAAAATTCGAATGCACGTTGAACACGTTCATGAAGATGCTGACACGCAGCGCCAGGCGCTTGAGATACGGATCATAGGCTTCCCCTATCGCAATCACCCGTCCGTCCGCCGGGCATACTACCGCCCCCGGTTCCAACGCAACCTGCCGCGCAGGGTCGCGGAAAAATTGCAGCACAAAAATACCGAACAACCAAAACGGCGCGGCGGCGGCGAAGCCTGCGAAGTAATGCACGCCTGCCGCCAGCGCGATGACGAGCACCGTATGCGGCCAGCCTTCGCGCGCAAGAAGCGGATATTTATGGTTCGCTGTTTGCCGGTTTTCGGTCGATCGTACGGGGAAAGGCGTGGTCAATTTTTCGCCTTATCGACAAGCTTATTGGCCCTGATCCAGGGCATCATTTCACGCAGACGCGCGCCGACTTGCTCTATGGGATGTTGCGCGGCCTTGGCGCGCAATTCCGGAAACCGCTTGCCGCCGGTCTCATTTTCCGCCACCCATTCGCGCGCGAACTCACCCGATTGAATCTCTTTCAGGATCTTTCTCATCTCGGCCTTGGTTTGTTCGTTGACGATGCGCGGGCCGCGCGTGAGATCGCCGTATTCCGCGGTATTGGAAATGGAATAGCGCATGTCGGCGATGCCGCCTTCGTACATCAAATCGACGATGAGTTTGAGCTCATGCAGGCATTCAAAGTAGGCCATCTCCGGGGCATAACCGGCCTCGACCAAAACTTCAAATCCGGCCTGGACCAGCGCGGTGGCGCCGCCGCACAATACCGCCTGCTCGCCGAACAAATCGGTCTCGGTTTCTTCGCGAAAGGAGGTTTCAATCACGCCCGCGCGCGTGCCGCCGATGGCGGCGGCATACGATAATGCGAGCGCCTTCGCCTTGCCGGAGGCGTCCTGGTGAATGGCGATCAGGCTGGGTACGCCGCCGCCTTGGGTAAACGTCGAGCGCACTAAATGCCCGGGGCCCTTGGGCGCGACCATAAACACATCCAGATCCTTGCGCGGCTGGATGCGGCCAAAATGGATGTTAAAGCCGTGGGCAAACGCCAGCGCCACACCTTTTTTCAGATTGGGTTCAATATGCTCTTTATAAAGCGCCGCCTGCTTCTCATCCGGCGCCAGAACCATGACCACATCCGCCTGCGCAACCGCCTGGGGGATGGGCAACACCTTAAGTCCGGCCTTTTCCGCCTTGGCCCAGGAACCGGAGCCTTCGCGCAGACCGACCACCACTTGAACGCCGTTGTCTCGCAGGTTATTGGCATGGGCATGACCTTGGGAGCCATAGCCGATGATGGCAATCTTCTTGCTTTTAACCACGGAAAGATCGGCGTCTTTATCGTAATAAACTTTCATATTGTCCTCGGAGATTTTTACTATTTAGGTGTGAAAGATAAAAGTCACGCGCGCAGCGCTTTCTCCCCGCGCGCGATACCCATGGCGCCGGAGCGCACCACTTCCAGAATATTGGCGCCGTTTAACGCCTGGATAAAAGCGTCCAGTTTCTCCGCCACTTCCGTCAGTTCAATGGTATAAGTCGTATCGGTGGCCTCGAGAACGCGTGCGCGAAAAGTCTCCGCCACGCGCGCCGCCTCATCGCGCTTAGGTCCCACTGCCCTGACCTTAATAAGCAACATTTCGCGTTCGATATGCGCACCCTCGGTCAAATCCATGAGTTTTACCACATCCACGAGCTTGTTCAGTTGCTTAATAATCTGATCGATGACCTCATCCGAGCCGTGCGTTACCAGCGTCATGCGCGACAGCGTCGGGTCCTCGGTCGGCGCCACGGTAAGCGATTCGATATTATAACCGCGCGCGGAGAACAACCCGGCGACGCGCGACAGCGCCCCCGCCTCGTTTTCCAACAAGATAGAAATGATATGCCGCATTATTAGGCCAATTCTCTGTCGGTCGACAAATGCATTTCATGGTGGCCCTTACCTGCAGCGATCATCGGGTAAACATTTTCCGTCTGATCAGTAATGAAATCCATAAACACCAGCCGGTCTTTTAACTTCAAGGCGTCCTTGATCGCGCCTTCGACATCTGCGGGTTTATCAATATACATGCCGACATGCCCATAGCTCTCGGTCAATTTAACGAAATCCGGCAATGCATCCATATAAGAGTGCGAATAACGGCTTTGATAGAAAAATTCTTGCCACTGCCGCACCATGCCCATATAGCGATTATTCAGATTGACAATCTTTATCGGCAAATCATATTGCTTGCAGGTCGACAGCTCCTGGATACACATCTGAATGCTGGCCTCGCCGGTCACACAGGCGACAATGCTGTCCGGATAGGCCAGCTGCACGCCCATGGCCGCCGGCAAACCGAACCCCATGGTGCCTAAGCCGCCGGAATTGATCCAGCGCCGGGGCCGGTTGAATTTATAAAACTGCGCGGCCCACATCTGATGCTGGCCGACATCGGAAGTAATAAAGGCATCGCCGCCGGTCGCCTCGTACAACTTTTCCAGCACAAATTGCGGCTTGATCAGCGCGCCGTTCTGCTCATATTTAAGGCAATTGCGCGCGCGCCAGGCATCGATTTTTGTCCACCAGGCCTTGAGCGCCGCCGCATCCGGCGCTTTCCTAGCCGCCTTCAACGCCTTGATGAGTTCTTTCAATACCTTGTCCGCGCTGCCGATGACGGCCACCTCAACCGGCACATTTTTCGAGATCGAAGAGGGGTCGATATCGATATGGATAATGCGCGCAGTCGGGCAAAATTTATCCAGATCGCCGGTGACCCGGTCGTCAAACCGCGCGCCGACAGCGAGCAAGACATCGCACTCATGCATCGCCATGTTAGCTTCATAAGTTCCGTGCATACCCAACATGCCGACAAACAGCGGATCGGTTGCTGGAAACGCGCCAAGTCCCATCAAGGTATTGGTGCAAGGAAAACCGAGCCAGCGGACTAACTCGGTCAGCGCCTGGCTGGCTTCACCCAAAATCACGCCGCCGCCGGTATAAATCATCGGCCGTTTGGCCTGAAGCAATAATTCGGCGGCGCGCTTTATTTGCTCAGGATCGCTCTGGGTGATGGGCGTGTAAGACCGCATTTCCACTTTTTTGGGATAGGCATACTCCGTTTTGTGGGCGGTCACATCCTTGGGGATGTCTACCACCACCGGACCCGGCCGGCCGGTGGTCGCGACATAAAACGCCTTTTTAATGGTAGTGGCTAAGTCCTTCACATCCTTAACCAGGAAATTGTGCTTCACACATGGACGGGTAATGCCGATCGCGTCCACTTCCTGGAAAGCGTCATCGCCGATCAAGTGCGTCGGCACCTGGCCGCTAAAGACAACCAGGGGAATAGAATCCATGTAGGCGGTGGCGATGCCGGTCACGGCATTCGTCACGCCGGGACCGGAGGTCACCAGCACAACACCCGGTTTGCCGGTCGCGCGCGCATAGCCATCCGCGGCATGCGCCGCGCCTTGCTCGTGGCGCACGAGGATATGCTTTAGCTCGTCTTGCTTGTAAAGTGCGTCATAAATATGCAAAACCGCGCCGCCGGGATAGCCGAAGACAAACTCCACGCCTTCGTCCCGTAAACATCGAACAAAAATTTCCGCGCCGGTTAATTCCATAGACTCTTGATAAACAGCCAAATTAGGATTTCCTTTTAGTCCCATATTTAAATCCCATATTGAGAAATATCGCTAACCATTGAGAATATCGCAACTGTGGACCGATTTTCGGGTATAAATAGAAGCAGGGTCAATAGGTGGGCCACAAAAAAGCCGCTTTGGACCCGCATTTATCGCGGTTTTTATCGCTTAAATCCACCGCAGGTAATATTGCCAAACGAAGTGAACAACTCTTTAACCTATTAGAGGCGCGGCTCCGTTTTCAGTTCCGCACCTAAAATAGGTACGGCGGGTTAGGCGCGAAGCGCCGTAACCCGCCGTCGATCGGCCGCCGCAAGCTTACTCCCCCTACTCCCGACGCCAAGTGGTGTCAGCCGCGGTGTCTTCTACGATCACGCCGTGCGCCTTCAATTCATCACGAATACGGTCCGATTCCGCCCAATTTTTGTTTTTTCGAGCCTCAGCCCGCTGGATAATCAATTTAGCAACTATTTCGTCGCTTAGATTAGCCGTCGTCACAGCCCCCTTACCAACGATCCCCTTGGCCTCAACTCCTGAAATAAGAGCGGTAATATCCCGTCCAGGATTTCCCTTGAGGTACTCTTCAGGATTGCTTTGCAATAATCCCACTATCCCGCCAAGTCGGCGCAGCACGCCGCTCAGCGCATTTGCCTGGGCCATATCTCCTGCGGACTTAGCGCGATTGACGGCGTGCCCGAGTTCCGCCAGCTCCGCGAATGCCTTCGGCGTGTTGAAGTCATCCGCCATCGCGGCATGGAAGCGCGACTCGCGCTCGCCACCGTCGGCATTCGACTCCGGTGTAAGGCCGCGCAGCGCGATGTAAAGGCCATCGAGCGCGCTCTTGGCGGCGCGCAGGTTTGCATCTGAGTAGTCGAGCGGGCTGCGGTAATGGCTATTAAGAATAAAATAGCGTACCGCTTCGGGTTCGCGGTATTTTTTTAATACATCACGCACGGTGAAAAAGTTACCCAGCGACTTGGACATCTTTTCGTCATCGACGCGCACAAAGCCGTTGTGCATCCACACATTCACGAACTTTTCGCCGGTCGCGGCCTCGCTTTGCGCAATCTCATTTTCATGATGCGGGAATTGCAGATCCATGCCGCCGCCGTGAATATCGAAATGATGGCCCAGGCAAGCCGTGGACATCGCCGAACATTCGATATGCCAGCCGGGACGACCCTTGCCCCAGGGCGAGTCCCAACTCGGCTCGCCGGGCTTGGCCGCTTTCCACAATACGAAATCGAGCGGATCGCGCTTGGCCAGATCGGCCTCGACCCGCGTCCCGACCTGCAAACTATCGAGCGATTTCCCCGACAGCGCGCCGTAGTTCGGGAATTGGCGCACCCGGTAATAAACATCTCCGTTGTCGCCGGCATAGGCGTAACCTTTATTGATTAGCGTTACGATCATATCGACAATATCGGGCAGAAACGCCGTGGCGCGCGGCTCGGCATCGGGCGGAAGCGCGCCTAGCGCGGCGGCGTCTTCGTGCATCGCCTGAATAAAACGCTGTGTTAGTTGATCGATCCGTTCGCCGTTGTCGTGCGCCCGCTTGATGATCTTGTCGTCGATATCGGTAATATTTCGCACATAAGTCACCTGATATCCGCGCGCGCGCAAATAGCGCGCAACCATATCAAACACCACCATCACCCGCGCGTGACCCAGATGGCAATAGTCATAGACCGTCATGCCGCAGACATACATGCGTACACGGCCGGGTTGGATCGGAGTGAATGACTGCTTGCGTTTAGTCAGGCTGTTATAAATACTCAACATCACTGTTCCGTACTTTTAATTATTCACGGGCGTATTTTAACAATCGCTTGCGGGCGCGTTCAAAAGTAATCAGTGGTAACAATCGCACCATTTCCGGTCCATCCAACTCACCGGTTAGCGCGGCGCGCAAGGGCTGAAACAAAGCCTTGCCTTTGGCGCCGCTGCTTTGTTTTAAATGTTCGCTTAACGTCTTGAAGTCGGTGGGATGCCGTTCTAAAGCGGCGAGTGCCTGAGTAAAAAATTTCGCCCCGGTCTGCACGATGACCGCGCGCGCCGCCGGGTTTAACTCCCCATCATCGCTGAAGATAATGCGTGCCCACATTAATGCGTGCTCGGGTAGGGAAATGTTAGGACGCACGGTGGTTATAAACTCGCTGCGCTTATTTTCCGGAATCAGCGCATGCGCCGCGGTTCCCATCCACTGCCAAAGTTCCGCTTCCGAGGCATGCAAAATGGCCTCATGTTGCCAGTGCAATAATTGCGCGGCATCATAGCGCGCCGGCGCGCGGCCTAACCGGGTAAAATCGAAATCAGCCGCGAGCCGGTCCATATCCAGATAGGCGTTATCCGCATAGCTATGTCCCAGCCGCGCCAGATAGTTATTGATTGCCCGCGGGAAGAACCCGCTCTCGCGCAGCTCTTGCACACTGCGGCTGCCGTGGCGCTTGGATAACGGCGCGCCGTCATCCCCGACCACTAAGGCGATATGCGCGTATTCAGGCGCGGGCAAATTCAACGCGTTTAATAACAGAATCTGCCGCGGCGTATTGGTAAGATGGTCTTCGCCGCGCAGCACCAGCGTCACGCCCATTAGCGCGTCGTCGATGGCGTTGCTGAAAAAAAACGCCGGCGTGCCGTCCGAGCGGCGGATAATAAAATCACCGATATCATCGGTAAGAAAATCCTGGGGGCCACGAACCTTATCGTCAAACTTAACATGCGAACCCGGCGGCACATGGAAACGCAGGCTCGCCGGCTGGTTCTTGGCCAGTTTCGCCTCCACCTCGGTCTTGCTTAAGCGATAACAACGCCCGGAATAACGCGGCGGCCGCCCGGCCGCGAGTTGCGTCTTGCGTGAAAGCGCTAATTCCTGCGCACTGCAAAAACAAGGATAAGCCAAGCCGCGTACTTCTAAATCAGCAAAGTAACGCTGATAAATCGGCAGGCGCTGCGATTGCAAATAAGAGGTTTCTTTATTATCAGGCGGGCCGGCATGGGTCGGCCCTTCCTGCCAACCCAGGCCCAACCAATGTAAATCCTGCATGATCGCCTGGGCATAGCTTGTCTGGCTGCGCTCCTGGTCGGTATCCTCGATGCGCAATAAAAATATCCCTTGGTGTTTCTTAGCCAGCAGTGCATTGAACAATGCCGTGCGGACGTTGCCTAAATGCAACAGGCCGCTGGGACTCGGTGCGAAACGGGTTTTAAAAGGCAAAATACGCATGCGCGCGCATGGTATCGTAAAGCACCCCATTAAACAAAATGGCAAACAAAATCCGCATAAATAAATTGCGCCTTACCGGCAACTCGGCGAGAATGCGAGTTAAGAGCTTGTTAGGCACCCTTCATATCAAAGGAAATCACGCCATGATCCATATGCATACCACTTATGGCCTCATCACCTTGGAATTGGACGCGCAAAAAGCGCCCAAGACCGTGGCTAATTTTCTCACCTACGTGCGCGAAGGGTTTTACGACGGGACTATTTTTCATCGGGTCATCGATAATTTCATGCTCCAGGGCGGGGGGTTCCTCCCCGGCATGCGCCAGAAGCCCACCCATACTCCGATCGAGAACGAGGCGAAAAACGGGCTGCGCAATGCCCGCGGCACAATTGCCATGGCGCGCACCAGCGAACCGGATTCGGCGACCAGCCAGTTCTTCATTAATGTCGTGGACAATGATTTCTTAAACTATACCGCCGCCACGCCCGCCGGCTGGGGCTACTGCGTATTCGGCAAAATAGCCGACGGTATGCAGGTCGTGGATCAGATCAAGGGCATGCCGACCAACACTAAACTGAATCATCCGAATGTCCCGGTCACCGATATCGTCATTCAAAAGATCGAGGTCATTGACTGACGCGCTAAAGATTTGATGGCAACCTTATTTATATCCGACCTGCATCTATCTCCGTCTCAGCGCCCGGCAGTGGTGGATTTATTCCTAGGCTTCCTCAGCAAAACCGCAAGCCAAGCCGAGGCGCTGTATATCTTAGGGGATTTTTTTGAATATTGGATCGGCGATGAGGCGGTTTTCGATAGCGAGTTCCAGCCGATCATTCGCGGCTTACAGCACCTCACCCAAAGCGGCGTACCGGTAAGCCTCATGCATGGCAACCGGGATTTTTTACTCGGGCAAAAATTCGCCCAGGAAACCGGCTGCCGACTATTGGCCGATCCGACTCTGATCGACCTTTATGGATATAACACTCTATTGATGCACGGCGATACCTTGTGCACCGACGATATTGAATACCAGCGCTTCCGCACCCAAGTGCGCAGCCAAGCCTGGGTCGATTCGTTTCTTACCCGAAGCGTCGTCGAGCGCAATGCCCTGGTGCGCGATTATCGCGAGATGAGCAAAAACGCTATCAGCGCGAAAAAACCGGAAATCATGGATGTTAATCCACAAGCGGTATTAGAGGTCATGAAACAGCACCAGGTTCGGCATCTCATTCACGGCCATACGCATCGCCCGGGGCAACATGAGTTTCCGCTGCAGGGACAAATCGCCCGGCGCATCGTCTTGGGCGATTGGTATGAGCAGGGTAGCGTACTGCACTGTGACAATAATGCCTGGGTATTGGAAAACATCGCTTTAAATAGCTGAAGGAGGCTCTGATCCAGTTTATTGCCGTCATTCCGAACCGCCGTTAGGCGGTGAGAGGGAATCTTGATTTTTCAATAACCTTAACAGATTCCTCGCTGCCCGCATCGCCTGGTCCTTGTTCAAGCACCAAACCGTGTTCGACCCAAAACGCGTGGCCACCGCTTGACAAGGAACCATAGAATCTCGGAATGCCAAATATGACTTAATCAGAGTTTCCTAGCATATTGTAACTTTTTTACCGTGGACAGATCTGGCGTCAGCCTACTCGAGCGGCTCCTTGCGACGTTCGGCCAGCGCGACGACGCCGCTCTCAGCGGTAATGCCTCTGCGCCGGCGCTATGTTTTCCCTGGCTCATCAGGTAATTAATCGCGTCTTTCTTGAGCACGATAATGGCTAAAGTTTTCCGGCAACCGAAACAGCGTTTGATCGCTGCGATAATGTTCATCGTAGTTGATTAACTGTCTGACATTGCCGGCCATATCTTCCTGCCGAATCGGAAACCCCTGTTCTAAATGGCGGGTGGGCAAAAAAATATGATTGGCGAGGTCACAAGCTGATTGCATTTCCTTCGGCGTATGTTTCATGGCGGCGGCCTGCTCCCCCGCCAAAGTTTGATGATATTCACGCAACGCCTGCAATGCTTCCGCGAGCAATCCTTGTACGGCAAATACGTCGTAACAACGTGCCTGATTGGTCATTAACCGATAGTGCTTAACCTTTTTCCCACCGACATCAGGATAAGAATCTTTATCTACACGCATCTCATGCTTAAAAAGTTTAGGCGGCGCGAGATCGATCTTTAAGGGAGTAATCACCAGGATGGTTTTATCGGCGCGGTTGACGCTGTAGATCGCCGCCTGTGCGCGGTCGAATAAAATATAATCGCCGGCGTCGTTTCCCTCATCGATGCGCAGATACCTGGGAGTAATTAACATGCGTGTCTGAAAGGGTTCGCCGCCCTGCTCTTTTTCCGAGAAAAATAAAGCGATGACAGGCAGCGTTGGGGCGCATGCCGTGAGAAACAGCGGTATTAAAAAAGCCCAACAGCACCATACAAAAGGATAAACGCTACTACTAACGAATCGCATCCAGACCGCGCTGCAAGTCTTGTTTCAAATCCGCCACATCCTCCAAACCGACCGCTATGCGGATCAGGCCATCGTTGATGCCGGCGGCGGCGCGCGCCTCGGGTGAAATGCGGCCATGGGTCGTGGTCGCCGGATGCGTGATCGTGGTTTTAACGTCGCCGAGATTAGCGGTGATAGAGACAAGCTCGGTGGCGTCAATAAAACGCCACGCGGCGTCTTTGCCGCCGGCGAGTTCGAACGATAACACCCCGCCGCCGGCAGATTGCTGGCGCGCCGCGAGCTTATATTGCGGATGTGATTTCAGTCCCGGGTAATAAACGCGCGTTACCGTAGATTGCGCTTCCAGCCATTGCGCCAGTGCGAGGGCGGAAGCGGCATGGGCGTGCATGCGCAAGCTCAAAGTCTCCATCCCTTTTAAAAATACCCAGGCGTTGAATGGACTCATGCTGGGGCCGGCGGTACGCAGAAAACTGTACACTTCGCCGCCGACCAGCGCCTCACTGCCGACAATCGCACCACCAATGCAGCGTCCCTGTCCATCCAGGTATTTCGTTGCCGAATGCACGATGAGATCGGCGCCTAAATTTAACGGCCGTTGCAGCGCCGGGGTACAAAACACATTGTCGACGATCAATAATGCGCCCCCGGCACGCGCAATTTCGGCAAGCGCACTGATGTCGGCGATTTCGGTCAGCGGATTGGATGGGGTTTCGATAAACAGCAGGCGCGTACGCGGGCGCAGCGCCTGTTTCCATTCTTTAGGCTCGGTTAAGGAAACAAAGCTGAACTCGACGCCAAAGCGGCCCAGGATATTCTGGAATAATAAAATGGTCGGGCCGAATATGCTGCGCGAGGCGATGACATGATCACCGGCCTTGAGCAAGCTCATACAGACGGTCAAAATCGCCGCCATGCCCGAGGCGGTGGCGATACAGCGTTCGCCCTCTTCCAGCGCCGCCAGGCGCTGCTCGAAAGTGCGCACAGTGGGATTGGTAAAGCGGGAATAAATATTCCCCGGCTCTTCCCCTGAGAAGCGCGCCGCTGCCTGCGCCGCGCTCTCGTAGGTGTAGCTCGAAGTAGTAAAAATCGGCTCGCTATGCTCTTGCTCGCCGGTGCGGGTGTGCCCGGTGCGCACCGCGCGGGTGGCGAACCCCCACTGCTCGGAATCGTCGTGTGGCATAGTTGTATCCTCGCTCAAGAATTCAGTTTAAAGGCGGCTAAGGCTTCGCCGGATGCGGGGCATAAAAAAACCCGCATTGCTAAAGCGGGCATTCTCGCTTTAGCTGGATTTATTACGCGCCCGCAAGCTGAAGCTCAAATCGGCGCAATCGTCAGGGACACCCTATACCACACCCGCTTGGCTGTCAACGGTCAGGAATAGTTGTGCAATTCCGTGGAAACTAAATCATTGGACAGGTTTTTCTCCTTAGCGGCGTCGCTGCGTACTTGTTCAATCCGATTTAGGTAGGCCGCATTCACGTCGCCGGTCACATAGACGCCATCGAAACAAGAGGTATCGAATTGCGTGATCCTAGGATTGCCTTCATGCGCGGCATCGATCAAATCCTGCAGATCCTGGTAAATCAGGCGATCGGCGCCGATCTCGGCGGCGATTTGCTCGATAGTGCGGCTGGCGGCGATTAATTCATGCACTGAGGGCATATCGATGCCGTAGACGTTCGGATAACGCACCGGCGGCGCGGCGGAAGCGAAATAAACTTTTTTCGCGCCGGCCTCGCGCGCCATTTGAATGATCTGTTTCGAAGTGGTCCCGCGCACGATGGAATCATCCACCAGTAAAACGTTCTTGCCGCGGAATTCCAAATCAATGGCGTTGAGTTTCTGGTGCACCGAATGTTTGCGTTGGGCCTGGCCGGGCATAATAAAGGTACGGCCAATATAACGATTTTTAATAAATCCTTCGCGATATTTTAAGTCCATTTCATTCGCCATTTGCAAGGCGGCGGTGCGGCTGGTATCCGGGATCGGTATCACCACATCGATGTCATGGTCCGGCCACTCGCGCAGCAGTTTGCGCGCCAGCCTCTCGCCCATGCGCAGCCGGGTTTTATATACCGCGATACTATCGATAATGGAGTCCGGCCGCGCCATATATACATACTCAAAGATACAAGGCGTATGCCGCGGCCGCTCGGCGCATTGGCGGGCATGGACTTGGCCTTCCAAGTCGATAAAGATCGCCTCGCCCGGCTCCACATCCCGCACCAAGTCATAACCGAGCACATCCAGCGCCACGCTTTCCGAGGCGATCATATGCTCCGTCCCTTGATCGGTCTCGCGCTTGCCGTAAACCACCGGGCGGATGCCAAATGGATCGCGGAACGCGAGGATGCCGAAGCCGACGATCAGCATAACGACCGCGTAAGCGCCGCGGCAGCGGCGATGCACCGCGGCCACGGCGCGGAAAATATGCTCGGGGGTCAATTGCAGCTTGCCCACAGCCTGCAATTCATGCGCGAATATGTTGAGCAGCACTTCAGAGTCGGAAGTCGTGTTGAGGTGGCGCAAGTCTTCGCGGAAAATCTCCTCTTTCAATTCCGCGGCATTGGTTAAATTGCCGTTGTGCGAGAGCGCCAGGCCGAACGGGGAATTGACATAAAAAGGTTGTGCCTCGGCGGATGAGGCGCAGCCGGCGGTGGGATAGCGCACATGGCCGATGCCCATGTTGCCCTTGAGACCGATCATATGGCGCGCGTGGAACACATCGCGCACCAGCCCGTTATCCTTACGCAGATAGACGCGCTGTCCATCGCTGGTAATAATGCCGGCGGCGTCCTGTCCCCGATGTTGCAAAACCGTCAGCCCGTCATAAATGGCCTGATTAACCGGGCTCTTCGCCAGGATGCCGATAATGCCACACATAGAGAGGAATCCTCCAATGCTTAAAGTGTAAGTCTAGCGGTAGCTGAAGTAGTGAGCAATATCCGGGGGAAAGAAATTCAGCACCCACAGCGCCAGCGATTGGAAATAGCCGGCTAAATACGACTCGTGCCACCATGGCTCGCGTGGAAACGAGGACAGGGCGGCCAGCAAAAAAATGATCACGATCACCGCCACCCCGCGCGCCGCGCCGAATAATCCACCCAGTACATGGTCCGGTGTTTTTAATCTGCCTTCAAAAAACAACCGGCGCACGAAAAACGCCGCAATCGCCGTCAGGATAAAAACCGTCCCGAACAATACCACAAACGCCACCAGCCGGCGCAAAATGGGATCCTGAATGCTGTTAATGAACCAATCGGCAACATCCTTGGCGAACAGCCAGGAGATGGCGCCTGCCGCCGCCCAGGCCAACAAAGAAAATACTTCGCGCACTAACCCGCGCAACACCCCGATCGCGGCAAATAACAGGATTACTACTATAATCGCGAGATCAAACCCGTTCATGGGCAACGGCGGTTAAGGCTCTTTATCAAAGCGCGGCCGTCATTGGTAAGCCAGAATCACCCCTGTTATCCCCATCGACTTCTCAATATGCAGTTGCGCATCCTTAGCGGTATCCGCAAGAAACGGGCCGACACGCACGCGCACGGCTTTGCCGCTAGGTAGCCTGACATTCTCCATTTGCACGTTGAAGCCGTCTTGCTTGAGCTTATCGGCAAGCTGTTGGGCATTATCTTGATTAGAAAAGGTTCCGACTTGCACAAACCAACCTTTTTCCACGGCATCGGCGCCACGCGTAATGCCGGCTCTCTTATCTTGTGTCGGCGGTCGGTAAACGGTTTTTTCGCTTGCTTCCTTACCTGGACCCGGCTGGGTCAGCGCCGCCTGTTCCGGCGAACGCGAAGCCGTGGTCGAAGCATGAATGGTGTTGCGCGGCTCCTCCGATGGTTCCATCACCGGCGGAATTTCGGATACTAATGTCTTCGCATCAGGCGCGGGGATTTCACTAATCCGGCTGATGGCCGGTCCCGGTTGTTTGCGCTCGTCCAAAATCATGGGCAAAAAAATTACCGCAAGCGAAACCAAAACAATGGCGCCTACGATGCGATGCCGGGGATTAAAATTTCGGCTGTGATCGTCGTTATCCCGCATAGTCTGTCCTCGGCTAATCATTAAGCAGGCGTAGTATAGCACCAACCGTATAGAATGAACCAAACACAATGATACGGTCGGTGTCTTCCGCCCGACCACAGGCAGCGGCATAGGCGGTGGCGATATCGGTATGGGCGGTCGCCGGCGCCTGGTTACCCGCGGCTGCCAGCGCGGCAAGCAGTTGCTCGCTGCTGGCCGTGCGCGGCGTCGGCAGCCCGGCGACATACCATTCATCGACGACGGACGACATTACCCGCATGACGTCGACTAAAGGTTTGTCTTTAAGCATACCGGCCACCGCAAGCGTGCGTCCGAGGACGGTCTGGGCGCGCAAGGTAGCGGCAAGCTGGTACGCCGCTTCGGCATTATGCGCCACATCCAGCACCCGCAACGGCGCGCCGGGGAGCGTTTGGAAGCGCCCGGGCAAGACCGCGTTGAGCAGGCCTGCGCGGATATGGGCCTGGCTGACCGGAAAGCGCTCGCGCAAGGTTTCCAACGCCATTAATGCTCCCGCGGCATTAAAGAGCTGGTAATCGCCGCGCATAGCCGGATACGGCAGGCCGGTGCGCGAGCGCTCCTGATCGCGCCACTTACCGCGCCAGCTCCAACCCGGGCCTTGGCGCTCCCAGGAAAAATCCCGCCCCAGTTGCAGCAGATCGGCGCCGATTGCGGCGGCCGCCCCGGCGATGCTGGCGGGCGGCTCGGGATCACTGCAAATCGCCGGGTGATGCGCGCGGAAAACCCCGGCTTTTTCCCGGCCGATGGATTCTCGGTCGGGGCCCAACCACTCGGTATGATCGATACCGATGGAAGCAACAATGGAAACATCCGCGTCCCAGGCGTTGACCGCATCCAGACGCCCGCCGAGACCCACCTCCAGAATCGCGGTATCGACCCGCGCGCGGCGAAATATATCCACTGCGGCTAACGTGCCGAATTCAAAATAAGTCAGCGGTATATCCTTACGCGCGGCCTCGACCCGGGAAAATGCCGCGCAAAGATCGGCCTCGGTAACCATTTGCGCGCCGACGCGCACACGCTCATTGTAATTAAGCAAATGCGGCGAAGTATAAGCGCCGACGCGGTAGCCGGCGGCATGCACCATGGCCTCGAGCATGGCGACGGTGGAGCCTTTGCCGTTGGTGCCGGCGACACTGATGATACAAAAATCCGGCCGGGTTAAATTCAGGCGCGCCTGTATCGCCTGCACCCGCGCGAGCCCAAGTTCAATCTCGCGTGGATGCAGCGTTTCTATCCATGCGAGCCATTCTTGTAAGGATTGCGGTTTCAGATGTTTAATGATGGTCCGGCTTGAGCATCGACCACGAGAGGCTTTTTGCCGGTTAACAAGGAAAGCAGCGCAGCAATTTTGTCGCGCATGGCGTGGCGGTGAATAATCATGTCGATCGCGCCGTGCTCCAGCAGGAATTCGGCGCGTTGAAAACCCTCCGGCAGCGTCTCGCGCACCGTTTGCTCAATGACGCGCGGGCCGGCGAACCCGATCAGCGCCTTAGGCTCGGCCACGACGACATCGCCCAGCATCGCGAAGCTTGCCGATACCCCGCCCATGGTAGGATCGGTTAACACGGAAATAAAAGGCAGACCGCGCTCGCCCATACGGGTCAATGCGGCGCTGGTCTTCGCCATTTGCATTAACGACATCAACGCCTCTTGCATACGCGCCCCGCCGCTGGCGGAAAAACAAACCAGAGGAAGTCCCTGCTCCAGGCAAATATTGACGCCGCGCACAAATCGTTCACCCACTACGGAGCCCATGGAGCCGCCCATAAAATTAAACTCAAACGCGCCAGCCACGAGCGGCATGCCCTTTACCTGGCCGTGCATGACAATGAGCGCTTCTTTCTCGCCGGTGGATTTATACGCCTCCATTAAGCGATCTTTATATTTCTTGCTGTCTTTGAATTTAAGAAAATCAATCGGTTTTAGATTCCCGCCTAACTCTTGCCGCGGTTCTTTGTCTAAAAATCGATCCAGCCGCTTACGCGCACTGATACGTATGTGATAATTGCACTTGGGGCACACGTCCATATTGCCTTCAATTTCCGCGCAATACAGGACGGCGTTACAGCCGGGGCATTTACTCCATAACCCCTCCGGTACGGCTTTCTTGCCGGAGCCTTTGTTTTTAATCTTAGGGGGTAATAGTTTATCGACCCAATTCATGCTCTCACCTCAGCGGGCATGGCAGCCGGCGCAGCTTTATCCATGGCCGCGCGCAAACTGGAAATAAACCTACCGACCTCATTATAGATTTTATCCGGATAAGCAGCCAGGTCCGCGATGCGCTTAACCACCGCGCTACCGACAATCACTGCATCGGCGAACTCCGCCACCTGCGCGGCGGCCTCGGGGCTATTAATTCCAAATCCAACGCCGAGCGGCAACGCAGTGCGCCGGCGAATCGCTTGCAGTTTTTGCTTTACTTCTTCCACATTCAAATTTCCGGCTCCGGTTACGCCACGCAAGGCCACATAATAAACGAATCCACGCGCGCAATTAATAATCAAATCAATCCTCTTGAGCGTGCTTGTCGGTGCCAGCAAAAAGATAGGGTCGAGATCGTAATTACGCAACACCTTGCACAACGATTCGCTTTCCTCCGGCGGAAGATCCACAGTGATTAACCCGTCCACGCCTGCCTGCGCCGCACTTTCCGCAAAACGCTCATAACCCATTACTTCGATCGGATTTAAATAACCCATCAGCACGACCGGAGTATTTTCATCCTTGGCGCGGAATTCCGTTACCATTGCCAACACACTATTAAGATTAACCTGATTTTTTAATGCGCGCTCATTGCCTTGCTGGATCACCGGACCATCGGCCATGGGGTCGGAGAAAGGCATGCCCAGCTCCAGCAGGTCGGCACCGGCATCGACTAAAGTGTGCATCAACGGCACGGTAACCTGCGGGTGCGGATCGCCGGCGGTAATGAACGGGATTAAGGCCCTGCGCCCTTGCTGCTTGAGCAGCGCAAAACGTTTAGCGATGCGCGCCATTAGAATTTGATTCCTTCGAGCGTGGCTACGGTATGAATATCTTTGTCGCCGCGGCCGGACAGATTCACCACGATAACACCATCGGCTCCTAATTGCTTTGCTAATTGTTCGGTATACGCCAATGCATGGCTCGATTCCAATGCCGGCATAATGCCCTCGATGCGCGTCAACGTATGAAACGCCGCCAGCGCCTGCTGATCGGTGATCGCGACATAATTCGCGCGACCGGAATCCTTGAGCCAGGCATGCTCCGGCCCGACGCCGGGATAATCCAGCCCGGCCGAGATCGAATGCGTTTCGATAATCTGGCCGTCTTGGGTATGCATTAAATACGTGCGGTTGCCGTGCAATACGCCCGGGCTGCCGGCACTCAAAGACGCCGCATGCCGCCCGGTATGCAACCCCTCTCCCGCCGCCTCGACGCCGTACAACGCGACAGCGGCGTCATCCAAAAAAGGATAAAACAAACCCATGGCATTGGAGCCGCCGCCGACACAGGCGACTAAAGCGTCCGGCAAGCGGCCTTCAAACTCCATAATCTGGTAGCGCACCTCGCGACCGATGACGGCTTGGAAATCGCGCACCATTTGCGGATAGGGATGCGGGCCGGCGACGGTGCCGATAATATAAAAAGTATTATCGACGTTCGTGACCCAATCGCGCATCGCTTCGTTCAGCGCGTCCTTTAAGGTCTTGGAGCCGGAGTGCACCGCCACCACTTCGGCGCCTAATAGCTTCATACGATAGACGTTAATCGCCTGGCGCTTCATATCCTCCACGCCCATGTACACCACGCACTCCATGCCTAATCGGGCAGCGACAGTAGCGGCCGCGACCCCATGCTGACCGGCGCCGGTTTCCGCGATAATGCGGGTCTTGCCCATGCGCTTGGCGAGCAGCGCCTGACCGACGGTGTTATTAATTTTATGGGCGCCGGTATGATTGAGATCCTCACGCTTTAAATAAATACGCGCGCCGCCGAACTTCCGGCTTAAGCGCCGTGCGGGATACAACGGCGATGGCCGCCCGACGAACAGGCGCAGGTCCCGCTCCAACTCATCATTGAATGCCGGATCGTCGGCATAACGCGTATAGGCCTCGCGCAATTCCGTCAGCGGCTGCATTAAGGTCTCGGCGACAAAAATGCCGCCGTATTTGCCGAAATGCCCGCGCTCATCCGGCAGGGCGTAAGTCATCAATAAGCGCCTCTTACGTGGTTGATAAAAGCGGCAATCTTGTCCGCATCTTTAATGCCTTTGCTCTTTTCCACGCCACCGCTGACATCCACGGCGTAAGGCCGCACTTGCGCCACCGCCTCGGCGACATTCTCCGGCGTCAACCCGCCGGCGAGAATGAGCGGCTTATTGCGCTCGCGCGGAATACGCCCCCAGTCAAATGTTTCACCGGTGCCGCCGTGGAGGTCCGCCACATAGCTGTCCAACAATAACGCGGCGGCATCGTGATATAGCTCGGTTTGCGCGCGGATATCAACGTCCTTACGCATTTGGATGGCCTTAATATAAGGAAGGCCATAACTGCGGCATTGTGCCGGTGTCTCCTTACCATGAAATTGTAGTAGATCCAACTTCATTGCGGTTAGCACTTGCCGGACCTGCTCCGTTGGCGCATCGACAAACAGACCTACGGCAGCGATAAACGGCGGAAGTATCCGAATAATCGCGCGCGCTTGCTCTACGCCGATAAAGCGCGGGCTTGCGTCATAAAACACCAGTCCGATTGCATCCGCCCCGGCCTGCGCCGCCGCCAGCGCATCCTCGAAGCGAGTGATCCCGCAGATCTTTACCCGTGTCCGCATATCTTAACGTGAACAAAGCGAAACAGCTTACCAGAGGCCGCAAGCTTGCGAAAGCCGGGGAATTTCGTAGATATCGGGGTACTCCACCGCGGTCAGATAGAGGCCGTCCGGCGACGCGGTGACCCCGCTCAATGTCCGGTCACGCGCCTGCAAAACCTCGTGGGCCCACGCCGGCGGTTGTTCCCCCGTACCGATAGTCATTAATACCCCGGCAAGATTGCGCACCATGTGATGCAAAAAGGCGTTGGCGTAAGCGCTGATGAATATGAGCTCGCCGCGCCGCTCGACCTCGAGCCGGCGCAGCTCCCGCACCGGATTTTTCGCTTGACATTGAATCGCGCGGAACGAAGTGAAGTCATGCGTGCCGATCAACATTTTGGCCGCCGCTTGCATGCGCTCCGCGTCAAGCGGGCGGTATTCCCAGGTAACACGTTTTGCCCAGGTAGTCGGGCGCACGGCGCGATTGAGGATCACATAGCGATAATGGCGGCCGGTCGCGGAAAAACGTGCATGGAAATCGAGATTGATTTCGTGCGCCCACAATAGTGCGGCATCAACCGGAAGATTGCTATTGGCGCCGCGCACCCACGCGTACGGCGTGCGCGCACTGTTGGTATCGAAGTGGATCACCTGGCCACAGGCGTGCACCCCGGCATCCGTGCGTCCCGCTACCGTTACCCGTATCGGTTCATCGGCGACTGAAGATAACGCCTGCTCGACGCAATCCTGCACCGTGCGCGCACCGTCCTGCCATTGCCAGCCGGAGAAGCGGGAACCGTCGTATTCAATAATTGCTGCAATACGCATGGGCGTATTGTACACCGACCCTGCGCGGCGTACGGGAGAGAACCCTACTTGTCCGCGGGCGACGCCAGTATCCTGAGGGTCGCGGAATAGTACTCGCGCCAGTAGAGCACCCCGACCACCACCGTGGTTGCCAACATGAACATCCATGGACTCATGAACCAGCCGAGCGCCGCGAGGCCGAAATAATACGCCCGCAGCCCCTGGTTGTAGTCCTTCGACGCCTGGGTACTCACCTGCGCCGCACGGCGCGCATAGCTGTCATGGACGGATTTGGCACCGGGAAGCGGCGCACTCCCGATCAAGACCGAACAATAGTTGAACTGCCGCAGCGCCCAGGTGAACTTGAAGAAGGCGTGCACGAAGATAATGATCAACACCAACAGCTTCAGCTCCCACTGCACGAGGGTCATCCTGGAGGTAAATGGCAGCTCGCGGATCAGCAGGATCACCTTGTCGGTCGCACCGAGGACCGTGATCAGCCCGACCAGAATGAGGAGCGTGGTCGAGGCGAAGAACGACACACCCTGCAGCAGGTTGCCGAGGATGTTGGCGTCGACCATACGGTTGTCGCGCTCGAGCATGCACCGCATCCACTCGTAGCGGTGCGCGTGCATCACCGCACGCAGCGAGTGCGCGCGCCGCGAGACGCGGTCCGCGTACCAGGTATAGCCGACCCAGAGCGCGAAAAACCAGACGAGGCTCACGATGTCGGCGGCGGGGATCTGAGGCATACAAAGGCTTCGGATTGTGATTCTGGCGACATAATGCCGGAAGAAAATTGGCATCTCAACAATTCGACGCCAATTTTCTGCTCTCTTAAATATGAGGGTTAGGCTGACGTTCGTTATGACCGTCAATCCCAATAGGGGTCGGGAAGGCTCTCGCCTCCCCGCCCTCCGAACCGTGCAGGCGGTTCTCCCGCACACGGCTCTCCAGTCGGTGGTTGCTTCATCGAGATTGGCTCGCCAACGCATGGGCCCGGTCCATCATGAAGAGCCCCTGT
>DATGVQ010000140.1:0-6391 GCA_035300145.1 Acidiferrobacterales bacterium
CTTCCATCAAATGTGTTTATCCATAAGTTTACTCGCATCACTCGCTCACTCGGCGAGCCAGCGAAAATTACTTTTCGTACAGGTCCACAGCCTGCCTTAAACGTGACAAGGTCTTCTCCCGCAAGGCCTTAGGCGCTAATATCTCGACATCCGCCCCGTATTTCAAAATGTCCATAACGAGTTCGCGGTCGTCGGAGTAGGGTATCTCCAGCAGATAGTGACCGTTCTTAAACCAGCTACGCTGCTTCGGATGCCATTGTTCCTGCGCCACCCAGCGGGCGCGTTCGGGCGAGAAGCGCAATTTCGCCCACTGGGTTTTGCGGCCGGCGAAGATGCCGTAGCCAGCGCTCAATTCGGCATCCAAAGTTTTTTCCGCGATATTTTTGATTTCCTTATCAATCAATCTCGCTCCGTGGACTGTATCGACGGCGAAGCTACGCAGCGCGTTTTTTCCATGGTCCCAGGCATCCAGATACCAGTTATCGCGGTAATGCACCAGGCGTTGGGGTGAGATCTCACGCTCGGTTTCTTCGTTGCGCACGCGATTATAATGCCTAATGAAGAGGCGGCAGCGTCGCAGTAGGGCGTGACTAATAACTTGAAAGCATTGCGGTTCGACTTTCCTTGCCGCCAGTGGCAATACGCGAATGCGCATCATGACCTCTTCTGCGCTATTGTCGGTACGCTCAAGTAGTGCCTTAATGCGCTGTTTAAGCGGTTCGATATGCGGGCCTAGCAGGCCCGGTTGCAGATTTTCAAGCAGGTGGTGCATGGTGAGCAGGGCGTGGATTTCGGTGTCGTTGAACCACAGTCCGGGGAGTTGGTAGCGCGGTGCGGCGGGGTCGGGGTCGGTGAAGCGGTAGCCGCGTTTTTCCCGGTCCCAAGTAACAGGCGCGTGTAGCCGATCGCGCAGGTATTGGAGGTCACGTTTGAAGGTGGCGGGAGAAACTTCCAGTACCGCTAGAAAGTCATGTACAGAGACTACGCCCCGATTGCGCAGCATCTGATCGATTTTGTAGAACCGTTCAGTAGCATCCATTCCTTCCTCCCTGGATTATCTACATAACTATGGTGATACCTTTAACGCCATTGAAAAATAAAGATTCCTCACCAAGAGTGGTTCGGAATGACAGCAATTAACTTGATCGGAGCTGCCTTTGCCTTAATATGATACCGTTATCGGTAATTAGCAAACACGCGATGCTGAGTTCATTGTGTTGAATAGACCGGCGATTGATAAATGCAAAAATAATGTCCTATCTCGCATATTGTCATGCGGGTGGGTCAAGCGGCCGTTCCTGGGCATGCTGCGATGCACAGGGAGGTGCAAGTGTCGCGAGAGGCAGGATGCCGAAAGGGACCGCTCGCGGCATTCGTGCATCCTGTACAGCAGAGCGGACCTATCAAAACCTATGATTTTGTTGGGTTCGCCGCTTGCGCGGCTTAACCCAACCTACATTGGTCATTAGTAGAGAGCGGACTGGCACAAAAGGGATTTATGGTAGAGAGACGTAATGATGGGGCAATATCAAAGCCGAAACAAAGGGTAGGGCGGCAATTATGGACATGACCAGCGAACAGCGTGTACTGGCGCCGCAAACGGTAGTGTGGCAGGCGCTCAACGATCCGGAGGTATTGGCCGCCTGTATTCCCGGCTGTGAGGCGGTCGCTAAAGTTTCTGACACTGAGTTCAACCTGGTGATGACGGCCAAGTTGGAGCACTATGATTGGCCGGGGCTAAGATTTTGTCCTACAATATGTCTACATTTTATCCGACCGGAGATTGTTATGGATTTCGTTACATTGCGGGAGTTCCGTACCCAGCCCGGCAAGGTCTGGAAAAAGCTCGCCAAGGCGCGCGAACTGGTGGTGACGCGCAACGGTAAGCCGTTCGCCCTGTTGACGGAGACCAGTCCGACCAAGCTGGAGGACGACTTGCGCGCCTTGCGGCGCGCCAAGGCGGAAACCGCCGTGGCGTCGCTACGCCGGGCGGCAGGGGAGCGCGGCCTGGCGGCGATGACGCCCAAGGCGATTAACGCGGAGATCCACGCCGCGCGCAGGGAAGCCAAAGGCCGGCATGCGGCTGGTCATTGACACCAATGTCCTCGTCTCCGGTTTGCTGAAACCCAAAGGCCCGCCGGGCCGGATTCTCGACAGCCTTGTGCAAGGCACCATCGTTGCGGTTTACAGCCCGGCGATCCTCGCGGAATACGGAACCGTGCTGGCGCGCCGAAAGTTCGCCTTTGACCCGGAAAATGTCGCTGCCCTGCTGGAGTTGGTCGTTGCGGAAGGCTGGCCAATTTCCCGGATCGCGCGGCTCGACATGCACCTTCGTGATCCGGGTGATCGGCCATTCTACGAATGCGCCGCAGCCGCCGGTTGTCCGTTGGTAACAGGAAACGCCAAGGATTTCCCGATCAAGGGGCCGGTAGAGATTCTGAGCCCGGCACAGTTGGCGCGGAGATTGGGTGTCTGATCGTCGAAACATCCCTAACCCGAAGTGGCAACCGAAGCCGAGCGGGCGACATCGCTGCACCTATGTGGTCGTATCGGCCTCGATAAAGAACACCTCAATCCCGCTTTTTTGCGCTGCCGATGCGAGCGCATTGTCCGCGGTCACGATGGGTAGCTTTTCATGCACCGCTACGGCGACGTGCAGGGCGTCCAGCGTGCGCAACGCGGAATCGAAGCGGCCGATGCGAAGCCTCGCGTCTTCTACTCCTCGTTCGAGGGGTTGCGCAGGACTTCGAGCAGGTGTCCATAGCCGGGTGGTCCGGCGTCTCGACCGACATTTGTACGTCCCTGTACTTCAAACCAGCCCTTCTGTTCAGGGCGCCATTGTTCGTTCGCCGCCCAGCGGGCGCCGTGCGGGAATCTATAGACAATTTCCGCCGATGTGGCTACACTTTGTGGAAAGTAGCTACATGGGGAACGGTCGATGGAAGTCTCGATTCGCGAAATGAAAAACCGCCTGTCGAAGTATTTGAAACTCGTGCGGACGGGGAAGGACGTGGTGATCACGGACCGCGGGAAGCCGGTGGCGCGGTTGACGTTGGTGCAGCCGACGGGGGAGGAAACCGAGGCCGAGGCGATCGCGCGGATCAGTGCGCTGCCGTGGGTGCGGCCGGGCTCCGTCGGCAAAGTCAAGGGGGCAAGGCATCCTATCCCCTGGAAACCGGGCGACAAGCTTGCCTCGGATATCGTGCTTGAGGACCGGGATTGATCCTTTATCTCGACACGTCGGCGCTTATCAAACTGTATGTGAACGAGCCCGGCGCCGAGGTCGTGCGGGCGGCGGTCGCGAAAGCGAAGTTGATACACGCGCATTGGATTGCCTATCCCGAGATGCGCGCGGCGCTGGCGCGGCTGCATCGCATGGGCCGCCAGACCGCCGACGCCTACAAGCAACACAAGCGCGAATTCGAGTCGGACTGGAAGGCTGTCCGCGCCATCATGCCGGATGAGCGCATCCTGCGCCGCGCCGGCGAGTTCGCCGAGCGTTTCGGTCTGCGCGGCTACGACAGCGTGCATCTTGCTTCGGCGGAATCGCTGCTGGCGGGTCATGGTAAAAACTTCCTGCATTTTGCGTCTTTCGATCGCACGCTCAACGAAGCCGCCGCGGAGCTTGGGCTACGTCTGCTGACGGCGGATTAATGCAGTGCGTCGGTTAGCTCCTCTCCGGGATGGGTCTTGCCGGCACGGGGATAGTTTTTTAACACTTTCATGACCGCACGATGGATTTCGCGTGTGCCTCGTCGGTCGCGCCGTGGAGTTTTTGATCGTATACGGTCGAAACGTCATGACCGGCCTCGCGTAGAATCCGGGCGATTTCAGCCCCGAGATTCTCGTCGGGCTTGAATTTCACGCCGATTTCTCAATAGGCAGCGACACGTAGCGCTCACGCGACATCTCGGCGCCGTAGGCGATGGCGGCGAGGATATCTTCGTGGGTGAGCGCCGGGTAATTTTGGAGCAACTCCTTTTCATCGACACCTTCGGCGAGGTTATCGAGTATCAAAGACACCCAGATGCGAGTGCCCCGAATGCACGGCTTGCCGAAGCAGATTCTTGGGTCAATCGAGATGCGCTTTTGCAGTTCTTCACGTTCCATACACAGTCACCACCCGGCTTCTATCAATGATTGGTTGTCGTTGCCCCGACTAACCGAGCAGCGCCGACACCATACAAATATACTCGGCAGAAACCATGGCGACAACCGCAATTGTGATATCTTGTTCATTCATCGAATTCTCTTCAACGCGCGGTTGATCTCGTCGAGATCGAAGGCCTCCGGGTCAAAGTCCTCCTGAATCCACTCACGCATTTCCTCGTATTCTTCGTTCTTCGGGTCGCGCAGTACTTCCAGCAGATGCTCGTAGCCCGGCATGCCGCCGCAGTCTTCGGGCGGGCAGGCGCGCTTGCCGGCGAGACCCAGGGGGTAGCGCTTACCCGGTTCGGCGGGCAATACCTTTTCGACCTCGATCTGGTGCTCCCAGCCGTCGCCGAAACCGCAGTCGGGCCATCCCTGGCCCGCCTGCGGTTTAAGTTGATAGATGTTCATGGGAGATGGCGTCTTGGTTCAGGCATGATTAAATTCTGTAAATCAGCAAATGATTTTCGGACCGAGCGTTTGGAGATCAATGCTCCAATACTTTAGACTCGCAACGACTCCGGCGCCAGCATCTCCACGTCCGGCGGCGGCTCGCTATATTGCAAAGCGACCAGGATTCGATAGCCGGCCTTATTTTGCGGCCTGCTCTTTTCCTGCTTCAGCCATTTGATCTTCTGGCCCATGTTGAAGTGCGTTCGGGGTTGCGGAGATATCTAACCTGGTTCCGCCCATTCCTTCAGTGCAATGACGGCGCCGGCTTTCCCCGCCTTGCGCGCGTATTTGGCGTCCGCCGTGACAAAGACGCCTTTCTCCACCAGGGCCAGGGCATGGTAGGCCGCATCGTAGAACGTCACGTGGTAGCGCCGTGTCAGCGCTACGGTCTGATTCAGCCATTTACTGTCCGTTCCGCTTTCATCCAGATCGAAAGCCACCAGCGCTTCGAGCAAGTCCTGGGAGCGGTCGGCAAAACGCCGCGTCAGCGTATTCCCGACCTCATAGAGCCACAACGATGGCACTTTAATGGAGATTTTTCCTTTCACCGCGGAGTCGCGCAGGTGCAACGCCGTTTCCACGTCCTGCTCTCCCTTCGGGTCGGGCAAGACCCATTTGAGAATAACGGAAGCATCCGGTACAACGATCTTCATCGCGCCCGCTCCCGGTCTTCGCGGACCCAGGTCACGATATCTTTGGTGGAAACGGCGGGCATCGTGGCGCGCAGGGCGTCCATCTTCCGCGCCGCGCTGAGCCGTTTATGTTTCTTGAGCCATTCGGCGATGGCGTTGTTCACCACCTTACTGCGTTCGCCTTTGTCAACCTGTTTCAGGGCCTGCCACACAGAATCTTCCAGCATGAAATTAACGCGATGCGCCATGGGATGCCTCATCAGTGGTGTGTAATTATATACATACTAAAGTTACACATGGCGCCGGTCAAGTTTGACCGGAGCGATACACCTCCACGGCTAGCCGCAGACGCTCCTGAACCTTCGCGGTGCGGCGGGGTCGGTGAAGCGGTAGCCGCGTTTTTCCTGGTCCCAAATAATAGGTGCGTATAGCCGGTCGCGTAAGTATTGGAGGTCGCGTTTGAAGGTGGCGGGAGAAACTTCCAGTACCGCGAGAAAGTCACGCGCAGACACTACGCCCCGATTGCGCAGCGTCTGATCGATTTTGTAGAACCGTTCAGTAGCATCCATTCTCTCCTCCCTGGATTGTCTACATAATATGGCGGTACCTCGTTAATATGATACCGTTAATGGAATTTTTGCGCTCCACAGCACGCCGGCGTACGAAGCCCGGCAAGAGCGTCTGGTCGTTCATACCTTACTTCGGCGCCATACGGATCGCGCCGTCGAGACGGATGGTCTCGCCGTTCAGCATCTCGTTCTCGATGATGTGTCGGCAAAGCTGCGCGAACTCGTCCGGCCTGCCCAACCGCGGTGGAAACGGTACCTGCTGCTCCAGCAAGCGGCGCACCTCTTCGGACATGCCCACCATCATCGGCGTCTCGAAGATCCCGGGGGCGATGGTCATGACGCGAATGCCGAAGCGCGCCAGCTCGCGCGCGATCGGCAAGGTCATCCCGACCACGCCGCCTTTGGACGCCGAGTACGCGGCTTGGCCGATCTGGCCGTCGAACGCCGCCACCGACGCGGTATTGATGACGACCCCACGCTCGCCGGAGGCGGCGTTCGGCCGGCCCTTGGCCATCGCCTCGGCCGCGAGCCGGATCATATTGAACGTGCCGATCAAGTTGATGTTCACGCACTGCGCGAACGAAGACA
>DATGVQ010000141.1:0-15261 GCA_035300145.1 Acidiferrobacterales bacterium
CGCAGCTAATAACGGGGTGATTGGACGGGTCATTTGCCTGTTACGGAAAAATGAAAATAATATCGCAAACAAAAGCGAATTACCCTAAGCTTATCGCAGCGCTGGCAAACACCGCTGAGGCCGGAAAACCAGCCTGAAGCGTCCTCATTTAAGCAAGAAATCCAACAAATTTCAAAAGGTACAAAAAGGTACAAAAAGTAACACACCAGCTTTGAATTTGAGCTAAACTATTAAGATTCGAGTGAATTTAGAGGAATTCTATTATTATGCTTGATGGCCTGATTGATTTACCGTGGTGGGGCTATATCATCGTAACCCTGGCCTTAACACATGTGACGATTGTCAGTGTTACCGTTTTCTTACATCGCCATCAAGCGCACCACGCGCTCCATTTGCACCCCGTTGTCAGTCACTTTTTCCGGCTATGGCTATGGTTAACCACCGGTATGGTGACAAAACAATGGGTCGCCATCCATCGGAAACATCACGCCAAATGCGAAACCGAGGAGGACCCCCACAGCCCACAAATTCTCGGCCTCAGCAAAGTTCTGTGGCAGGGCACTGAGCTTTACAAACAAGAAGGCAAAATCCAGGAAACCCTGGAAAAATACGGACACAACACGCCGGATGATTGGCTGGAGCGCCATCTCTATACGCGGCACAGTGTCAAAGGCATCATCTTAACGCTGTTGATCAATATGGTGTTATTCGGGGCTATCGGCATCACCATGTGGGCGGTGCAAATGATGTGGATTCCATTTTTTGCCGCCGGCGTCATTAATGGTATCGGCCATTATTGGGGTTACCGCAATTACGAATGCCCGGATGCCGCGACCAATATCGTGCCATGGGGGATTCTGATCGGCGGCGAAGAGCTGCACAACAACCATCATACTTTCGCAAGCTCCGCCAAGCTGTCCTCCAAGTGGTGGGAATTTGACATCGGTTGGATGTATATCCGCATGCTCGAAACCTTGGGGCTTGCTTTGGTTAAGAAAATTGCCCCGAAGCCGGCATTTAATTCCAATAAACAGACTTGCGACCTCGAAACCGTCAAGGCGGTGATCACCAATCGCTTCCAGATCATGGCCCGTTTCACCCGCGAGGTTATGCAGCCGGTACATCGCGAGGAGCTACGCAAGGTAGATCCGACCGATAAAGAAAGTTGGGCCGTGCTCAAACGCGCCAAACGATTAATGGTGCGGGAAATCAGCTTGATCGATGAGGCCAATAAGAAATGGCTGCACAAGGCGTTGGAATATAGCCGCGCGCTACAAACTGTTTATGCTATGAAAGAAAAGCTTCAGGATATTTGGAAACGCTCCGCCAACAACCAAGAACAACTGCTGCATGCACTGGAAGAGTGGTGTAAACAGGCGGAAGCCACCGGCATTCAGGCCTTGCGCGATTTTTCCTTGAAATTGCGCACTTACTCGCTAGGACCAGCCGGTATTTAAAGGTAAAAAACCAGACAAATAAAAAACCCGCTTTAAGCGGGTTTTTTATTTGCGCACTCTTTTATTAGATGCTGCGATAGGCTAGCGCAAGTTGTTCACGCCTCTTTCCGAGTAGTACTTTTTGGCGCCGGGATGGAACGGAATCGGCGATCCGCCCCCGCGCTGATTCACCAGATCGAGGTTGGCCGCCTCCGGGTGTGCCGCCACCAGATCCGACTTGTGCTCAAATAATGTCTTGACGATGTTGTATACGAGCTTCTCGTCCATGTCGGCGCGAACGACGACCAGGTTCCACACCTGCGCGACCGGGACCGGCTTGGTGACGCCGGCATAGCTGTCCACACGAATCTGCCCTTTGCGGTAGATCGGAATCTCGCCGTCGGTGTATACCGGTCCGAACTGGCGCAACATCGCGGGCACCCCGACAGCGGTATTTAAAATCTGCGTCCTCACGCCCGGCTCTTTGGCCAGATCGGCGATTGCCTTGGTCGGAATACCGCCGGCCCAGAAGAAGGCATCGATCTTTCGTTCCTTCAGCAGCGCCGCCGATTCGGCCGGCGCCAGGCTGGTGCGCACGATGTCCTTGTCCGGATTGAGACCGGACGCCTGCATAAGACGGTTACTCCAGGCCTCCGCACCACTATCCTTCGGACCCGTCGAGACGCGCTTGCCGCGGAGATCGGCTACTGTGCTAATACCGCTACCGCGCAAGGCGACGAAATGCAAGGTGTTGGCATAGATCACGGCAAGCGTGCGGATCGGCTGCGGCTGTTCGAACTTGCCGTAACCTTTATACCCATCCCACACCTGGTCGGCCTGGGCGAAAGCGATATCGGCCTTGCCGGCGCCGAGCATGCGAATGTTGTCAATCGAGCCGCTGGTGGATCCAGAGGTAGCCGTGGTATCCGGGAGAGACGTCGTCAATATCTTGGATAACGCACCGCCCAATGGGAAATAAACACCGCTGGTGGGCCCGGTCACGATAGACAGGCGTTTCTCGGCGCTGGCGTTGGTAGAGACCGCCACGCAGACCATGGCAAACACAAGGCAGACGGCGCCTTTATTGAAGAAAGTAAGTTTCATCACACACCCCCATTGTTACCGCGTCCTGGTGCCGCGTAATCTATACAGTAAAGCCGCCACAACTCGAACAACCGAAATGCATGCAGTAAACTCCCAAACAATCTGGCACTAAAGCTCGCTCAGGCGACACCCCGACATAATTCTCTTGGACAGAATTAACGCCGGCTGCGTCAGCTAAATGAGTCGCGATAACCGTTTATGCAAAGGACTGGTGCGCGGGAAATGCGCCAGCAAGAATTCCATTTGATCGGCCAATACCCGCCTGCCCTGCAAATAAACATATTCAGCGTGCGTCGGGACAAACGGCACGGCGAGCAAGCTTAGCCCCGCTTGCTCCGGTGTGCGGCCGGCTTTATGGTTATTGCAACGCTTGCAAGCAGTCACTACATTGTTCCAAGAATCGCCTCCGCCTTTGCTTAAGGGAGTAATATGGTCGCGCGATAACTCACGCGACAAAAACCGCTCGCCGCAATACATGCACATACGGGCGTCGCGCGCAAACAGTGCTTGATTGCTGAGCGGCGGTACATATTGGGCTCTTGCCTTAATCAGTCCATGGTTGTCGCCGTAGGTGGCGATAATGGAATTTACTTCTATCGTACTGCGCCGCCCGGTGATGGCGTTATAGCCGCCGTGGATACGGTATAATACTACGCCGCAGGTATAAGCCACCTGCCCCAAATGATGAATACGAGCTGCATCTTGAAAACCGATCCATTCCAGCGGCATGCCCGCGACATCTGTTCTTAATACCTGTTGCGTGAGAGGATACATAAACGGAGTTTAAGTCAATATTCAAGCCATTTTACGGTATTTTTCCAAAAACATGCAATTTATGAGTCTGTGATTTTCCTACCCCAAAACTAAAAAGCCCGGCGGAACCGGGCTTTAACATTCACTTGATCTTGGCTTCTTTATAAGTAACGTGTTTGCGCGCCACCGGATCGAACTTTTTAATCTCAAACTTATCGGTCATCGTGCGCTTATTTTTGGTGGTTGTATAGTAATGCCCGGTGCCCGCACTTGAAACTAATTTGATTTTTTCACGCATAATTGAATCCTCAAACCTTTATGCCGGACGCGCGCATCTCCGCCAACACCGCGTCCAGGCCCTTCTTGTCGATCGTGCGCAGGCCGGAATTGGAGATACGCAGGTTGATCCAGCGTTTTTCGCTCTCTACCCACAAACGGCGATAATGCAGATTGGGTAGAAAACGACGGTGCGTCTTGTTATTCGCGTGGGAAACGTTGTTCCCGTACAGAGGACGCTTACCCGTGACCTGACACACCTTCGACATGTTCATTCCTCAGTAAAAGCGCGATTTTATATCAGAATCGGCCCTATTTGGTAGCCTTTACGTTAAAAAAATTAAAACACCTACATTTATTATAGCCGCTGGAAAATCACAAAAGCCCTTGCTCGCTGAACGAAACGATCTCGCCGTCGCCGATTACCAAATGGTCGAGCACGCGGATATCCACCAGGGACAGCGCCTCTTTAAGCCGGGTCGTTAAAAGCTTATCCGCGTGGCTCGGTTCAGCAATACCAGAGGGATGGTTATGGGCAAAGATCAAAGCGGCGGCATTATGCTCTAAAGCGCGCTTTATGACCTCGCGCGGATACACAGTCGCCCCGTTCAGCGTGCCGTTAAATAATTCTTCAAAAGCTAAAATATGATGACGATTATCAAGAAACAGACAGCAAAAGACTTCCTCCCGGCGATCGCGCAACCGGGCCTGGAGATATTGTTTCGTATCGCGGGAAGACGACAACGCTTCCCCGCGTTGCATATTTTCCGCCAAATAGCGGCGCCCCATCTCCAGTACTGCCTGCAATTGGGCGTACTTCGCCTTGCCTAATCCGGGCGCGGAACAAAACGCTTCCTGTTTTGCAGTCAGCAGGTCGCGCAGACTGCCGAACTCAGCCAACAACTCGCGCGCCAGATCCACCGCGGTTTTCCCCGCTACTCCGGTGCGTAAAAATATCGCCAGCAATTCCGCGTCGGACAGCGCTTCCGCCCCGCGCAAGAGCAATTTTTCACGCGGCCGTTCCGCCACCGGCCATTCGCTGATTGGCATAACCCCCTCCCTTGACTAAAAAAACGCGCAAAAAGTGAGCGCAAATGATGCAAGTCGATGTAACTCCAAGTAAACTTTAACACATGAACCGTTTAACCAATAAGCATATTCTCTTGGGTGTTACCGGCGGTATTGCCGCCTATAAGAGCGCCGAGCTGGTCAGGCGCCTACGCGATGAAGGCGCGGAAGTACGAGTCGCCATGACGCGTGCGGCAACCGAATTTATCACTCCGCTGACGATGCAGGCGGTGAGCGGGAATCGCGTGCATTTACAGCTGCTCGATATGGAGGCCGAATCCGCCATGGGGCATATTGAGCTCGCGCGCTGGGCGGATGTGGTGCTGATCGCGCCGGCCAGCGCCAACTTTATCGCTAAACTCGCAAACGGAAACGCCGACGATCTACTCAGTACTTTATGTCTTGCCACCGAAGCGCCGATTGCCGTGGCACCGGCGATGAACCACCAGATGTGGGAAAATGGCGCCACGCAAAACAATTTATCGGTGTTAAAAAAACGCGGCATTAAATTATTTGGCCCCGCGGAAGGCGATCAGGCATGCGGTGAAGTCGGATGGGGACGCATGCTGGAGGCACATGAGTTGGTAAGCTTGACGGAGGCCTTGTTCGAAACCGGCTTGCTACAAGACTTGCATGTGGTGGTTACCGCCGGCCCGACCTGGGAAGCGTTGGACCCGGTGCGCGGCATCAGCAACCGCAGCTCAGGCAAAATGGGTTATGCGATTGCCGAAGCCTCGGTTGAGGCGGGCGCGCAGGTCACGCTCATCTCCGGCCCGACTTCCCTGCCTTCGCCGAAACGCGTGCAGACGATACACGTTAAAAGCGCCGAACAAATGTTGCAAGCAGTGCAAGCGCACATCCGCAACGCGCAAATTTTTATCTCCGCCGCGGCGGTCGCGGATTACCGTCCAGCGCAGGCCGCTTTACACAAGATCAAAAAGCAACCCGATACGTTGGTATTAGAGCTGGTCAAGACCCCCGATATTCTGAAACAGATAGCGGCTTCAAATCCCACGCTATTTACCGTCGGCTTCGCTGCTGAAACCGCCGATCTGGAAAAGAACGCACGCGCCAAACTCGAAGCAAAAGGGGTTGATCTCATCGCCGCCAATCAGGTAGGAATCGAGGGCGTTGGCTTTGAGGCGGATGACAACCAGTTACTCTTGATCGACAAAATGGGCGTTACGGAATTACCCCTGGCGCCAAAATTGCGCTTGGCGCGCGCTTTTATTCAACAGATCGCAAAACGGTATTATGCCAAAAATAAAACTCAAAATACTCGATCCGCGCATCGGTAACGAGTTCCCTCTGCCCCAATATACCACGGAGGGCGCGGCCGGCATCGATCTGCGCGCCTGCCTTGATGCACATCTGCGCATCGAGCCGGGGGAAACCCACCTCCTACCCACCGGCATCGCCGTTCACATCGCCGATCCGGGCATTGCCGCGGTAATTTTGCCGCGCTCCGGCTTGGGACATAAGCACGGTATCGTGCTGGGTAATCTTGTCGGTCTCATTGATTCCGACTACCAAGGACAAATCCTTGTCTCATGCTGGAATCGTGCACAGGAGCACTTCATCATCGAGCCTGGCGACCGCATCGCGCAAATGGTGTTTGTCCCGGTGGTCCAAGCCGAATTTGTTATCGTCGATAGCTTTGAGAACAGCCCCCGCGGCGCGGGCGGCTTCGGCCATTCGGGGAAAAAATAGCGGTGAAGCTGTTATTGCGCCTGAAACCTTAAAAGCCTGGCAAGGAAGTAGATTTTCATGTAGGTTGGATTAAGCTGCGAGAGCGGCGAATCCAACAAAATTATTATTGATTGGTGGATTTGCGTTGCGTAATCCACCCTACTTTATAAATTTTTAGTTTTCGTAGGGTGGGTTAGCCCGTCAGGGCGTAACCCACCGGACGCGACCGATGGCGGGTTACACGGCTGCGCCGCTAACCTACCCTACAAATACTAAGTGTTTGCGGGGACCGTAAACACCATTATTGCGCCTCGCCGATCCCAATACTCCGAGTCTTGCAGCTGCTCTAATAATGTGTATAATAATATTAATTTATACACATAGAGATCATTTAAATGCGAACCAATATAGTCATCGAAGAAAAGCTTATTAAAAACGCGATGCGCGCAACCGGCCTTAAAACTAAAAAGGCAGTAGTGGAAGAAGGCCTGAAGTTGTTATTGCGTTTAAAACAACAAGAGGCCGTGAAAGCCTGGCGCGGAAAATTGCCGTGGGAAGGCAACTTAGACGAAATGCGCATCGATAAAAAGTAGTGATCGTCATCGATTCCTCCGTATGGGTGGATTATTTTAACGGCCGCGAAACGCGCGAGACGAGCACCCTATATGGTCTGCTTGGTCAGCAAGAGATATTGCTAGGCGACCTGATTTTAACAGAAGTATTGCAAGGATTTCGCCTGGATGCGCATTTCAAACGGGCACGGCGTCTTCTGCGCGCCTTCCCCGTCGTTACCATGCTCGGCCCGGCGATGGCCGAGCGCAGCGCTACGCACTATCGTACCTTAAGAAAGAAGGGAGTCACTGTGCGCAAAACCATCGATGTCATGATCGGCACTTATTGCATCTTCCAGAATCTGCCGCTTCTCTATTGTGATCGGGATTTTGATCCGATGGTGAAATATCTTGGCCTGATAACTCCATTCACTCAATAACCCGCTGTTATGTTACCAATATGTCGGGCTGTTCACTACAATTAAGCGGCGCCTCTTCAATCCCAAAAGGAGGTAGATTTTCATGTAGGTTGGATTAAGCCGCGAGAGCGGTGAATCCAACAAAATCATTATTGATTGGTGGATTTGCGTTGCCTAATCCACCCTACTTTATGAATTTTTAGAGGGGCACCCTACCGATTTATTGGCTTTTCGCTACAATTAAGCGACGCCGCTTCAACGCCAGAAAGAAGAAATAAGTACCCAACGCGGCAAAAAGGTGTTTAAGAAAATGCCCACTGACCACCCCAAAAAAGCGAAATACAGCCTCATCTTGTAGTTCCACGACCTTGGAAGCGGCGTACGCGCCGAGGACTGCCCAGATGTACCCGTTCTTAGATACGCTGGAGCGAAACAGGACAAGAATCACGGGAATCAGCACCATTGGCAGAAATTGAACGAGGGCGTACAGCCGAAGATCGCCGTTGCCCTGAACTTCCGTGGCGCTCCAGTACACCACCGAAACAATGCCGACGAAAACAAGAGGCCAAAGCATCCGCCGGCCAAAGTGACCGGCGATATTCTCGCCGACAATAATCGAAAAGAACGCCATAAAAGAAATGGTGATGGGTAACCGGTCCCAGAGCAAGGTCGGGTTCGACGGACTTAGGTGGTAATAGCCGGAACCGAGAGCGATAAGCGCTACCCCAAGAAAGAAAACGAGGTATGCCGGCCGCAGTTCGGGTAAACCTCCTGTGATTGGACCGCCCAACACCAATCGGAGCCCGAGCAACCCAACGACCATGAACGGAAGGTTCGATACCACATTCCAGAAGTTTGGTATTCCAAAGATTTGACGTTGGTCCGCGAAGTGATGGTAACTCGGATCTTGCGGAATCGGTGAGGTGAGAAAAACCGCAACCACAGCGAACAATGCCAGGCCGATAATAATTTTCAGTTTCAGATGACGGTGCCGATCCATTTTCGCTAACCGTCGTAATTCAACCGGGGCTTCAGCGCGTCCGTCCGGTGCATGCGGTTGTTAAGCATCAGCCGGGCCTGCCGGCGGGAATGGGTCGGTCGCATTGAGCACCCAGGCACTCTGGTGCTGCGTGAACCCAATCTTCGGGTAGTACGCCGCCGCCTTCGGTGCAGCCAGCAGTACCAGCATCGATCGCGGCCCCATCCGTTCTCGCGTCTTTTGAATCAGTTGCGTCCCGATCCCCCGACTCTGATGGGACTGCCTGATGGCCAGGTCCGACAGGTAGCCAACATAGCTAAAGTCTGTCAGCGTACGCGCAATACCAACCAAGAGGTCTCTATCCCAAGCCGTTACGACCAGATTCGCGTGGGCCAGCATCTCGGACATTACCTGCCTGTCATCAATCGGCCTCCTCTCGCCGAGCGTCGACTCTTGGTACAGGTCGATGACCTCGGCAAGATCCAAATCATTTCCGTATCTGTACTGAATGCTGCTCACGCCACGTACTCCCGCGTGATTAGGTGCGGAAGAGTCATTTGGCCGACCAAACGGCATGAACCTTTTTCAACTCCTCAACCCAGCATTTGAGGATGTTGGACGTATCGCGCCCGAGCTGCTTCGCAAGCTCGAAGAACCCCGGGCCAGGCTGCATATCACCGGACTTGTGAACAACTATGACGCTCAGCATTCCGCGACCAGCGGCGTCTTCTTCCAAGGAGATCTCGCCAAGAAGGTGAAACAAACGTTGGTCGTGGGCCTCCAGCCGAACGGCTTTGATTTTCTTCGCAAGGTCAGAGTACGGAATCATGCCTCGTACCTTGGCCCTTGCGATCATGAGAGCGCGCGCCTCTTGCTTCGCGGCATCCCATTCGGCTTGAGAGAACCCATATGTGGACATCTGCAAATCTCCGCGCCCAACTATAAATATACATCCCATTTGACGGGATGAATTACGTCATTTTTGACATATAGCATCCTTGAATCAAGAATAATCATCGAGTTACAGTAGCATAGGGTTGTATATTGAAAAAGGGAAATACACCAAGGAGAATTCTCCTGCATAAACCTCGGCTGGGACCAGGTCCGCAGCACGATCCGTACACGCCATTACAGCACTCGCATCGAGACCGCTCTTGCGCATCCTGCGATGCACAGGGATGTGCGAGTGTCCTGAGAGGCAGGATGCCGAAAGGGACCGCCCGGCCGCTCCCGGCATCCTGTGCTGTCCAGGGAAGGACGAATGCTGCGTGCGCATGGATGCGCTGGAGCAGCCCTTCCGCGGCATTACCACTTCCCTGTGCGGCACGGATTCGCACATCCTTGTGCGGCACAAGCTGTTTGGTTGGATCAAGCGGTTATTTTCCCCGTGGGCTCGAACATAAGTATCCGAATGCTGCTCGGAACTGGGAGTGGCGACGCCTTTCCCTCGGCTGCATTTATCTGTTTTTTTTCCACTAAATATGGGAGACTCTCACGATTGTGGGAATTTGAATCAAGGATGACCACAAAAAATGAATTCGACGCAATCTTCTCGTATCGCGCTCAACATGAATTTAGCTTCCCTGCCGGCGGAAATATTTAAACCTTACGACATTCGCGGCATCGTCGGGCAAAGCCTGACGCCCGCGATTGTCGAGCGGATCGGCCATGCCATCGGCAGCGAGGCGCGCGACCGTGGTATGCGGCGCATCGCCATTGCGCGCGATGGCCGGCTGTCCGGGCCGGAGCTGTCCAAGACCTTGGCAGCCGGCATCACCAACTCCGGTTGTGACGTCATCGATATCGGCCGGGTGCCGACGCCGGTCTTATACTTTGCCGCGCATCACCTGGGCACACAGTCTGGCGTGGTCGTGACCGGCAGCCATAATCCACCGGATTATAATGGCATCAAAATGGTGTTGGCGGGTGAGACTTTGGCGGGTGAGGCGATTCAAAAATTGCGCCAGCGCCTGTTGAATAATGACCTGACCCACGGCAAAGGAAGCATAAGCCAAACCGATGTCCAGGAGGCGTATCTCAGCCGGATCACCGGCGATGTTAAACTCGCCCGACCTTTGCGCGTGATCGTGGATTGCGGCAATGGGGTTGCGGGCGAGCTCGCGCCGCAACTTTTGCGCCGCTTAGGCTGTGAAGTGCGCGAGCTCTTTTGTGACGTCGACGGCCGTTTCCCCAATCATCATCCCGATCCCAGCCAACCGAAAAATTTAGCTGATCTCATCATGGCGCTAAAAAACCAGGAGGCCGATATCGGCCTGGCGTTCGACGGCGACGGCGACCGCTTGGGAGTAGTTTCGCCCGAGGGGACGATCATCTGGCCGGACCGGCAAATGATTCTTTATGCCCGTGATGTCTTAGCGCGCAACCCCGGCACGGAAATTATCTATGATGTTAAATGTTCGCGCACATTGCCTGCCGCTATCGTCGAGGCCGGCGGCAAGGCCACCATATGGAAAACCGGCCACTCTTTTATCAAAGCAAAACTCAAGGAGTCCGGCGCGCTGCTGGCGGGAGAAATGAGCGGCCACATCTTTTTTAAAGAGCGCTGGTATGGCTTCGACGACGGGCTTTACACCGCTGCGCGCTTGCTGGAACTGCTGTCGCACGACAAGCGCGACCCCGCGGTGGTTTTCGCCGCCCTTCCCAATACGGTGAACACGCCAGAACTGCAATTAAAGCTCGCGGAAGGCGAGCATTATATTGTAATTGAAGAATTAATCCGGCTGGCGCATTTTCCGGATGCGCGTGTTACCACCATCGATGGGCTGCGTGCGGACTTTGCCGATGGCTTCGGCCTGGTACGCGCTTCCAATACCACCCCGGTTTTGGTGTTTCGCTTTGAGGCGGAAAGTGAAGCGGGATTAAAACGAATTCAGGATTTATTCCGGGCATTAATAGCGCGCGCCCGGCCGGATTTAACCGTGCCATTTTAGCTTTTAGGTCTTCGGTAAGGTGACACCCTTCTGTCCCTGATACTTGCCGCCGCGGTCTTTATAGGAAACTTCGCACACCTCGTCCGCTTCAAATAAAAAAGACGCATCAGCGCACCGACGATCCCTCTCCTCCCGTGTATAGCCCGGGAGAGGGATTGCTTCCTCCCGCATCACTTTAAGTATTCTGAATCACAATATTGGGGAACTTGGCGCTGAAATCCTTGCGCTGCAAGGCCAACTTAGCGCCGATGCGGCGCGCGATGTCGCGGTAGATCTGGGCGATGCGTCCGTCCGGATCCGCCACCACTGTCGGCCTACCGTTGTCGGTATCTTCGCGAATACGAATATCGAGCGGGAGAGCGCCCAGGAACGACACCGCATACTGTTTTGCCATGCGCTCGCCGCCGCCGGCACCGAAGATATGCTCTTCAAAACCGCACTGGCTGCAGATATGCGTACTCATGTTTTCTACCACACCGAGCACCGGGATGTTAACCTTCTCAAACATTTTCAGGCCCTTGCGCGCATCCAGTAAGGCGATGTCTTGCGGCGTGGTCACAATCACCGCGCCTGTGACCGGCACCTTCTGCGCCAACGTCAGCTGAATATCACCGGTGCCGGGCGGCAGATCGATGATCAAATAATCGATCTCTTTCCAATTCGTGTCGCGCAGCAGTTGCTCCAATGCCTGGGTCACCATCGGCCCGCGCCAGATCATGGGCGTCTCTTCATCAATTAAATAGCCGATGGAGATGGACTGCAAATTGTAGCTCATCACCGGCTGCATGGTTTTACCATCTTTGGATTCCGGCCGCGTGCTCACGCCAAGCATGCGCGGCTGGCTCGGCCCATAAATATCGGCATCGAGAATACCGGCGGAAGCGCCTTCCGCCGACAGCGCCAAGGCAAGATTAACCGCCACGGTGGATTTGCCTACTCCGCCTTTACCGGACGCGACGGCGATGATATTTTTAACGCCGCTGATGGTCCGCACGCCCTTTTGCACCCCGTGGGCCTCGATTTTGGATTGGATATTAACCGTAATATCCGCGGCGCCCGCTACCTCGGCTATTTTTTCCTTCAACCGCGCGGCAAGCGCATCCTTATAACCCTTGGCGGGATAGCCCAGCACAATATCGACCCTAACCTTGCCTCCCTCGACGGTAATCTTTTTCACATTTTTGCTGGTGACAAGATCCTGCTCGAGGTAAGGATCAATCACCTCTTTTAACGCCGTCTCGATCTCTAATTGTGACATATCAGCCAATGCAAAAACTCCTGAGCCTTGCTTTAGGTAAGGGACGGAATGCTACACCCTGGCCGGCAAAAAGTCATGATGTAGCTTACGCAGCTAGCGAGGAGCGGCCAAAGCTGGTACCTTACAGGTGATAATAAGCGCTCACTCTTTTCCGATTTAACTCATGCCAGCAAAGACGCAACCCACTGCCAAGGCCGCAACGAAACAAAAAATCCTGGTTACCAGCGCCCTGCCCTACGCCAACGGGCCGATCCACATCGGCCACCTGGTCGGTTACATTCAGGCCGATATCTGGGTGCGGTTTAAGCGTATGCAGGATCCGGAGCACAAAGTGTATTATGTCTGCGCTGACGACACGCACGGCACGCCGATCATGCTGCGTGCGGAGAAGGACGGCGTGACGCCGAAGGAGCTCATTGCGCGGATGAACCGCGAGCATGCCAGAGATTTTAAAGACTTCCACGTCGAATTCGACAACTACTACAGCACCGATTCGCCGGAAAACCAGGAATTGTGCGAAGACATTTACCGCAAACTTGACGCCGCCGATTTGATCGCACGCCGCTCAGTCGAGCAATTCTACGATCCCGCCAAGCAGATGTTTCTGCCGGATCGCTATATAAAAGGTGAGTGCCCCAAGTGCGGCGCCAAAGACCAATACGGCGACTCATGTGAAGTATGTGGTTCAACCTACTCGCCGACCGATCTGAAAAATCCCTACTCCGTCGTCTCCGGCGAGAAACCGATACGCAAATCCTCGGAACACTATTTCTTCCGGCTTTCGGACCGACGCTGCATCGAGTTCCTAAAAAAATGGACACGTTCCGGTACGCTCCAACCCGAGGCAGCGAATAAGCTGGACGAATGGTTTGCCGCGGGGCTGCAAGACTGGGACATCTCGCGCGACGCGCCCTACTTCGGCTTTCCGATACCGGGCACCGACGGCAAAAAGTTCTTCTACGTCTGGCTCGATGCGCCGGTCGGCTATATGGCGAGCTTCAAAAACCTGTGCGCGAAGAAAGGCCTCGACTTCGACGAATTTTGGCAAAAAAACTCTGACACCGAGCTATATCACTTTATCGGCAAAGACATCCTCTATTTCCATGCGCTCTTCTGGCCGGCGATGCTTGAATACTCCGGTTACCGTACCCCGACGAAACTCAGCGTTAACGGCTTTCTCACGGTAAACGGCGAAAAGATGTCCAAATCGCGCGGAACGTTCATCACCGCGGAGAGCTATCTGACGCACGGACTCAACCCGGAGTGGTTGCGTTACTACTATGCCGCCAAGTCGAACGGCACGATGGAGGATATAGACTTAAGCTTCGACGACTTCGTGGCGAGGGTGAATAGTGACTTGGTAGGGAAGTACGTCAATATTGCGAGCCGTGCAACAGGCCTTCTGCATCATCATTTTTCAGGAAAGATGGCTGATCTCACTGATCCCAAGACCGCAACAGAACTTCTACATCAACACTTTTCAGGAAAGATAACGGAACTCAAGCTAGGTTACGTAGGTAGTAGAAATAGAAACGATCAACAGCCCTACTATGACATAGTAATCGAAAAAGCTAAGCGATTCGCTCCGTCAATCAAAGACTGCTACGAGAAGCGAGAATTTGGACTGGCTAGCAGATTAATTATGGAGTTGGCCGATGACATCAATAAATGGTGGAACGACACTGCGCCGTGGGAATTCTCAAAACGTTTTTCAACCCCGAACCATCTATCTGACCCGGCGTATTTACATAGGGTTTGTTCAGTTGCCATCGAGGCTTTCCGTTTGCTAACTCTTTTTTTGAAACCAATTTTGCCTGCGTTGGCTTCTAACGCCGAGCAGTTCCTTGCACTTAAAAAACCATTGGAATGGTCTGATATTGATAACCATCTTCCGCAGAATCACCAGATCAATCATTACCAACACCTAATTACACGTGTTGATCCGAAGCAGATAACGACTCTGGTCGAAGCAAATAAGGAAACCCTTCAACCCTCCTCTCCCCCCGCGCAAATAGTAAAAGACGCATCAGCGAACCGACTCCCCCTCTCCCCTCGGGAGAGGGATGGGGTGAGGGAAGACGCATCAGCGAACCAACTCCCCCTCTCCCCCCGGGAGAGGGATGGGATGAGGGAAGACGCATCAGCGAACCAACTCCCCCTCTCCCCCCGGGAGAGGGATGGGGTGAGGGAAGACGTGCCAACGAACCAACCCCCCTCCCTCACCCGGCCCTTCGGGCCACCCTCTCCCGATGGGAGAGGGAGAGTTGGTGCGGCCCCCGGCCGCAGGTTCCTGGGTAGGGATGAGGTGAGGGAAACCGGACCTGAGGGAAGCCACTCGCATAAAACACCATTACCCAAACAACTGCTCGACTTCGCGCGCAAGCTGCGCGAACAACAAACCGATGCCGAGCAGTTGCTATGGGGATTACTACGGGATCGGCGTCTGCACGACGTGAAATTCAGACGCCAGTATCCCATCGAGGCCGACGGTAAACGGTTCATTCTCGACTTTTACTGTGACGAACTCGGGCTTGCGATTGAAGCTGACGGCGGACAACACCAACAACAGGCCGGACGTGACGAAACGCGCGTGCAAGCGCTCGACAAAGCCGGGATATCGATTGTTCGCTTCTGGAATAACGATATTCTTGCAAATACCGAAACCGTACTTGAATCGATCTGGAATACCATCGAGGAGCGCTTACTTATGCAACAACCTCCCTCACCCCTAGCCCCTCTCCCAAAGGGAGAGGGGGAGACCACAACTATCTCGATAG
>DATGVQ010000142.1:0-8992 GCA_035300145.1 Acidiferrobacterales bacterium
CAGCCGAATTTCTTGATCTCTGCCAGGTATTTGTCCATGTCCTCCACCTCAATGGCAAAGTGGTGGATGCACGGCCCGGATCCCGCCGCCAGGGACTCCGCCGACTCTTCCGCGTCGTACTTAATTAGGGTGAAATCAATGGTGCCGTCGGTCAAATGGCGCGAGGTATGATCCCTGACCTTTTCCGTGTTAGTCGGCCGGAAGCCGAAAACGGATTCATAAAATTTGCTGGTTTGATCCAGGTCATTAACTTTTAAGGCAATATGAACGATACGAGACATAATTCTCCCGGTACATAGAGTACGTTTAAGGCCCGGCCGCGATCCAGGAAACTACGGATGGAGTGATCGACTGGGTGGCTTTGTCCGCCTTAAGCCGCGGTCGAATCTATCACGGGGTTCAAGGATGTGTCAAAAAGCCTCTCTTCGGGGTAGTGTCTCAGTTTGGGTTTCCGCCATGGCTATCCGCCAGCATCCGGATCAGGTGTTGTTAAGGTCGCGCTACGCGCGCTTTAAATGCTACTAAGCGGGTCTCGCCCCGGTCGCTACCGGCATCCTGCCTCCCGCGACACTTGCACATCCTTGTGCATCGCGGGCGAGGTACTTTGATCCGCGCCTGTCCTGGCGCGGCCCCTTCGGGCGCACTAAAGTGCGTCCAATTTTGCTCCCGGCAAAATTGTCTTATCACGACAATTAAAGTACCCAAAGAAACGCTCCCCGGTCGCTCGCTGCGCGAAAGGCGCGCGGTTCCCTGTGCTCCTCACGCAGCCGGGACTGTGCTGTACAGGATGTACAGGATGTACGAACGCCGCGGAGCGCACGGATGCGCTGGCACAAATAGGGTCACATCTTGTATCTTAATATTCATGGGTGTACGGCTATACTCAGACTAAAATCACCCGTACATGCGACCTGCATTACACGACCATGATCCGTCGTATTAAGGCAGTGAAAGACAAAATATCAAAAGGCAAGACGTGACCCTTTCCTTTGTAGGTCTATGCCCACGGCACCTTTGTCGGTCTTACGCCAGATGATGTCGGGCGCGTGCTCGGCCACCCACCGTTCTGCTATGGCGTGTGGCGCTCGACGTTGGAGTTCAAAGCGCAGGAAGTAGTCAAAGGCCGTCCCAACGAGCATGTAACGATTGCTGCGAGGCTCGGCTTTGAGCGGCGCGGCGATTTTACGGGGCAGCTTGGGACGCAGAGGTTTGATCTTGGCAGTTACTTCCGGCATATCGAGGAAGCTGGTCAGGCTCATACTGTGTGCCCCCCGATTCTTGGTGTTCGCGTCACGCCAGCTCTTCCGGAGTGACACCAGCAGCCACATCCAGCGCCCAGCACAGCCTTGCCGCTGTGTCTAGGTTTGGCGCCCGCTCGCCGCGCTCGATCATGGCTACAGCCGTCACGGTCAACTCGGCAATGTCCGCAAGTTCCTGCTGCGTCAGGCCGAGTTCCTCACGCCGCTTGCGCAGGCCCGTCGGGAAACTCTCCTTCAGGTGGCGCGACATGCCCTTCAGCCAGCGCTGTGTCGCGCGTTCCGGGTTGAGTCTGGGTGAACCGGGCGGCACGACGATCTTCTCGGCCTCCTGGTGGTAGAAATCAGCGCGGTAGAGGCCGAGCCACAGTTTCTGCCCCGGCGTGTCTTTCTTCTTGGTCTTTGGCATCGGATCACCCCATATGTCGTCCGGCCCGGGCGTTTGTACGACCGCGGGGCCAACTTGCTTGGGCAGACGACAATCGTCCGCCCGACTCTCCAATTGTAACAGTCGTTACATACGAGTCAAGCCAGCGTTGCGGATTCTCCGGTGCCCTAGCTGCCGCCGAACATTCGCAGTCACCGGCGCGCGCTGCTCTTGCGCGCGTTCGGTGCACTGCGGGGTTAGAGTGCATCTGTCAATTAGCGGGTGAGGTGGTAGCCTTCATCGGTCAGCGTTTTCTTCACAGCGTTGACCTGACCGACAGTTGCCCCGTGTTCTTTCGCAAACGACACCGCTTTCTCGCGCATGGAGAGAAGGGCGGCTTTGTCGTTTGGCCCAGGGAGCGACCACGATCGCGATGCTCCTCCGGCAAACGAAATGTGCAGTTGGCCGTTGTTGAGGTAGGAGCTCATGCGCTGAGTTGCGAATGAGCGGCGAGGGAGAGCCGACGGCCACCTGGTGCGAGGATGCTCTCCGTTGGCTTTTGACGGGGTCCGTGGCTGCTCGGTACTCGTCGGAAGTTTGAACACGCGTCGCAGCACGTCGTCTTCGGTTTCGCCAAATTTGCCTTGGTCGGCAATGGCTTGCCAGACCTCGGCCGAGATTTCGATGGTACGCATATGACCTCCTATAAAAGACGTAGCGCTACGGATAGTAGTACTACTACGCTCCGAAGTCAACCGCACCTTATTGATGCACTCTAACTCATCGAGGTAAGCCCCCGGCTTTGCCGGGGGACTCACCCGGGTTTGACCTATACGACGGTCACCCATGGACAAATGGGGTCACATCTTGTATCTTAGTATTCATGGGTGTACGGCTATACTCAGACTAAGATCACCCGTACAAGCGACCTGCATTACACGACCATGATCCGTCGTATCAAGGTAGTGAAAAACAAAATATCAAAAGGCAAGACGTGACCCTTTCCCTTTACCCGTGACCCTTTACCTTAGATCTAGGCAATGAGAAAATTTCCGAGATTTTTAATGGAAGGAGGAGAAGTAAGCCGCTTAAGCTTGCTCTATCGGTAGAGCGGATATACTTACATCCCCAGATGCTGGATCGTAAGTAAACGCCCCTAAACGCTCTTGCCTTGGCGCGGACAAGGCCGGCCTCTTAAAAACAGGCAAACAGGTGCCTTCCAGACGCCGAGCTGAAGGAACTACTAGGCCATCAAGTCCTTCGCCAACAGCTTCCAAACCCAGTTCGTTGCATTCGGTATAATTATCCGCCGTCAAAAAAGGGAAATCGCCAAGAAAGGGACGTAGATCCTTACATGAGCCGCTAAATTGACAGGAGAAAAGCAGATAGTAGACAGTTCTTTGGTTCCTAGCATTGCCAATTGCCCGTTTAATCTGGCGAAATTTCACTTCTGCCTCAGCTGTTTCTGGCTCAAGAGCGCTATAAAAGACGCAATACGATCCGTCAGAATAACGCGATTCCTCAGAAAACTTTTTTCTATTCGCAAAAGGTGCATCCAAATACTCCTGAAGGGAATCATCCCTACCTCTGTTAAGGAATTGGAACACTTCATCAATAGCGTCTATATCAAGACCCATATTTCTGAGTACTTGCTCGTCCATTACCTGGAAAGCATACCTAAATGTTTGCAAATCCATAAACTGCTGACCAACAAGCTCAAGCATGTTAGCGTCCACCCATATCTTCAACAAATTCCTTCGTGAGCAACATGTTGTCCATTGAGCCTTCTAAGAGAAGATCCAGGGGACTCAAATTATTCAATTCATTCTGTGGTTCCCTCAGCCATTCATTCTCAGCACCTTCATCTCTAAAAACGCTTGCAAGCAATGTTCTTATCCTCACCAAGTTTTTTATCCGATCTTTTATATCTCTCCCTCGGAGAGTTGCCACACCATTTAAAATGTCCTGTATGTAATCAACATCGCCAATTTCGTAACCCAGAAGGCGAACTATATCGTCTACCTTCAAGTGCCAAATCTCCATCAGCTTAGACACAAATACCACTGGGCCCGTCAATCTACCTTTTGGAAGAGGTGTAGCTGCAAGCTCAGTCGGGTAGTTAAGTATTTTTTTTGAATAAAGTTGTTGTCGTTCGGGAAATGGCGTAGGGAGATAAATGCTTCGCGCAACTGGATCTATCTTTTCAAACCCAAAAGGAGATGGTTGTTCTGTATGAAGACTTCTTTCATGCCCATTAGATAGCGCCATAACTATTACTCATATTCAATTATTTTTCTGATTTTAGCCCGATACTTTCCAAAAAAGTATTTGCAATTTTTTCACTATGTTCTATTTTTTCTTGAGCACTTTTAATCGGTCCACCATCCTGGTAGATACTCGTACCGGTCAGGAGAAGTACTTCGGGCCATGTAGTTTTCCCCATATCAATCACTGAAGACCATCGCTTTTCACGATCTTCGACTTCACTTTTTAATCCGAAGCTAATAGACGACCCCTCGAATTTATTTGATTTCAAATGTTCTAGTACAGCGCTCCCTCGCATTAAATCTTGCAGAAAATTTAATGCTTTTCCTTTAGACAACTCAATGAAGGCACTGAAACGAACTAAATCTTCTCGCATAGGTACATTTGGCAGAACTACTTTAAACGCCTCCATAGCCAAAGTTACAACATCTTTAATAATTTTAATGTCCTCTTGGCCTTTGACATTCGTAAAACTTATAAGCAGTCTTTCTGGATTAAGATCTAGCTCTCCCAAACCGTTAAAAAGGACTATATTTACTCTAAACTCAGCCATGCTGACACCGAAGAAGACTTTCATATCGCTAGTGCGTATTGCATACCTGGGATTGATGCGATCAAATACTTCCTTCAAGATCGTTGCGGCCTTTCCAGGAGCTACCAGGTCGAAGGCAAGGCTTCGAAAGCTGGCTTGATACGAAACGTCTAGCCGCGTTGTTTTATATAACATAGTACCTTTCCACTGGTGGAACTATATATAATGTATAGGCAGATTATAAACGAAAAGCTCGCCACTATCTGCCTATAGTTTAGTTCGAGCAATATCTCATCAGCTTACTACTGTTCTCAATAGCTCAGGTGGTTTTTTGACAAACTGCATAGAACCCTGTGCCATTACTGTTCGCATTTCTGCAACTTTCTCGGTCGCCGAGCACCGGGCGAGACATCAGGATCGGTTTTGCCCTGTAGGAGCGCAGGGAACCGCGCGCCTTTCGCGCGGCGAGCGACCGGGAAGCGCTTCTTTGGGTACTTTATTGTCGCGACAAGACAATTTTGCCGGGAGCAAAATTGGACGCACTTTAGTGCGCCCGAAGGGGCCGCGCCAGGACAGGCGCGGATCAAAGTACCTCGCCCGCGATGCACAAGGACGTGCAAGTGTGCCGTACAGGGACGTACCAATGCCGCGAGCGCAGGATGCGCAGGAGCGGCCCGCGGGAGGCAGGACGCCGGTAGCGACCGGGGTGAGACCCGCAATCATTGCAGTTAAACCGCGCGGCCGCTCTCGCGCATCTCGGCAACTGCTCCCTGCGTTGCCCTACCTTCCCACGTCCCTGTGGGTCGCATGCGCTCCACGATGCACAGGGAGGTGCAAGTGTCGCGGGAGGCAGGATGCCGAGAGCGACCGGCATTCGTACATCCTGTACAGCACAGCGCGACCTTCCCTCTCTATGTCTTATTTTCCTGCGCTGCATTCAGCGCGGCGACCATCGCCGCGCCCATCTGCGTGGTGTGCGCCTTGCCGCCGAGGTCCGGCGTGAGCCAACGGCCTTCGGCAATTACCTGCTCGACCGCCTGTTCGATCAGCCGCGCCGCCGAAAGCAGCCGCGGTTCCTGATGCTTGCGTCCCAGCCAGTCAAGCAACATCTTGCCTGACATAATCATGGCATAAGGATTGGCGATATTGCGCCCGGCAATGTCCGGCGCCGAGCCGTGCGTCGCTTGCGCCATGGCATGCCGCGGTCCAACGCACAGGCCGGGCGCAAGGCCCAATCCGCCGACCAGCCCCGCGGCTTCGTCGGAAAGAATGTCGCCGAACATATTGGTGGTTACCACTACGTCATATTTCTGCGGCGTCATCACCAAGCGCATGGCAAAGGTATCGACGATTGCTTCGCTGTATTCGACATCGGAATATTCTTCAGCAAGCTTGCGGCATTCTTCCGCAAACATGCCGCAACCGAGTTTGAACACGGTATCTTTGTGCACCGCGGTGAGCTTGTGCCGCCGGCTGCGTGCAAGCTCGAACGCGGCGCGCGCAACCTTGGCGGAGCCCTGGCGGGTGATCACGCGCACCGAGATAGTCATGTCATGTGACGGCCGGAATTCGCCGGATCCGGCGACGACGTTACGGTCCGGCTGAAAGCCCTCGTTGTTTTCGCGCACGATGACAAGATCGACATCTTTATGCAGCGACGGCAGGCCTGGATAAGATTTAGTCGGCCGGATGTTGGCGAACAGGTCGAAATGCTTGCGTAGGATCGGGTACGGGTTGATTGCATTAGGCTGTTTTGGATAGGCTTGGTGGCCGACAGGTCCCAGCACCCAGCCGTCGAATTGCTCGAGCTTCTCCAAGGTGCCGGGCGGCAGGGTAAAACCGAGCGTATCGAACGCACGCCGGCCGATGGGTAAAGGAATCCATTCAAGCGGCAATCCGGTTTTCGCCACCGCGGCTTGCATTACCTTGATCGCCTCCGGCACCACCTCATGACCGATGTCATCGCCTTCCAATACGCCGATTTTCATTGCTCGATTCCTATCATTTATCTCGCATCCTGTACCGCCGCGCGCGCAACCGCGCCGGTATCCTCGATATCCGCCAGCGACCAGCACATGCTGATTAATTTATCAATCTGCGGGTGAGGCAAAACGCCGTCCGCGAGATGACGAAATTTGGCTTCCAGATCGGCGTCACTCATCGGCCGCTTAAGGCTGCCGAGCGCGTGCTCCACATGTTTAGCAAGCTTGCCGCCGCCCTTGAGCATGATCGTGATGTGTGCCTCATCTTCATGCACCTTGTTATCAACCGTCGCCGTCACGTTATCGCGCAAGGCGATCACCGCCGGGTCGCGCACGCACGCATCGCTAAATTGTCTCTCGAAGGCTTCGCCATGGATGATCGCGACCGCCGCCGAGTGGTAGACGCTGAACTTGCCCTCCAAGCCGGCCTGGGGAGTCTTTTTGCCGGTCAGTTCCAATACTAACGGATGCACGTTGACGGAAACATGGTCGATCTGCTCCGGCTTGAGATGATGTTCGTTGCGTAGCTGGATGCAGCCATCGATGACCGGATGAATCACAATCCCGCAGGCGAAGGGCTTGTAGGTGTTTAGAGTGATTTCGAACGTCTCGCCCAGTCGCTCGGTGATTTCAGCGAAATTGCGTGCGCTCGATAATACCTGGGCAAAGCCGCGCGGGGCTTCAATCGCGCGCTCGGAGCTGGTGAAATTTTTCGCTGCGAGCAAAGCGGCGGTGAGTCCGTTCTGCGCGGCACGGCCGGGATGAAACGGTTTGCACATGGTGCCGAACATTTCGCGCAGTCCCGCCGCTTGCGTCGCGGCAATGCCCAGCGCCCAGGTCATTTGCTGCTCGTTAAGTCCAATCAGCTTGCCGCTGGCGGCGGCGGCGCCGAACACCCCGGCAGTGCCGGTAATATGCCAGCCAATATCGTAGTGCGCCGGATAGACCGCGTTGCCGATGCGGCACTCTACCTCGACCCCGAGAATAAAGGCATGCAGAAACTCTTTACCATTGACCGGCTGACGTTCGGCCAGCGCCAGAATCGCCGAGGCCACCGGGCCGCTGGGATGGATAATGGTTTTAAGATGGGTATCATCGAAATCGAATACGTGCGAGCTGATGCCGTTGATCAACGCCGCGTGCAGAACGTCGAGCCGTTCGGTCCGGCCGATGACGCTCGCCTGCGCCGGCCCGGAAAATTCGGCCAGGGCGGCCAGCGCCCGGTCGACGGTTTCGTGCCGGCTGCCGCCGATGGTGCAGCCGAGCCAATTCAGAAACGAGCGCAGTACTTCACGCCGCGCCGCTTCCGGAATATCGGCGTAGCGCGATGTGACGACATAGCGGGCAAGACGGCGAGTGACATCCACTGTTGAATACTCCTTTTAAAGTTTGTCAGCTCCGGCCGGGCGCGGCGGCGCCGAGCATCGGTAGACGGTTGGCGATAATTATGACGGCGAAGGTTACGATCAGCATGGTTAAGCCGAGCACCGAGATGGCGCCGAGATCGCCGCTTTCATTCAGATCATAAATAATGGTTGACACCACTTTAGTGTCGGCGGTAAACAGCAGGATGGCGGCGGATAATTCCCGGATAACGCCGATAAAAATAAAGCACCAGGTGGCGATCACGCCGCTGCGCAGCAGCGGCGCCGTGATCTGCCATAAGGACCGGAGCCGATTCGCGCCCAAAATGCGGCTCGCTTCCTCCAGTTCCGGATGAATGGCGCGGAACGCGGACTGTAGCTGCTGATAGCCGGCCGGCAATTCGATGGTGAGAAATGCCAGGAATAGAATCCACAAGGTGCCGTAAAGCACCAGCGGCGGACGGGTGTAGCTCAAGAAAATGCCGACGCCCATGACGATGCCGGGAATGGCGATGGGGGCGGTGGCGAGAAAGCCGAGCAAACGATGCCCCCAGACTAATTGGCGCGCGGTGACATAGGCAATGACCAGCGCCAATACCGTGCCCAGCGTCGCGGTTAGCACGCCGAGGATGAAGGTGTTATGCAGCGCAAGCTTGGTGGCGGAAAACTCGAAGAATACGAAATTGATATTGTGCAAGCTCAGGTTCGCCCATGATAGCGGTTCCGACGGCATCTTCACGATCGCGGTTTTGATTAATGCCGCATAAGGCAGCAGCACCGAGCTGCTTAAGACCAGTAAACACAAACCAATCGCCAGCCATTTCCATCGGCCCAGTTGCAACAAGCGCGGCGCGCTATTCTTGCCGCCGACGATGCTGTAGCCGCGGCGGCCGAGTATCCAATGCTGGGTGCGCAGCAGGCCGACGGTGATCAGCAGCAGCGGCAGCGAGGCCGCGGCGGCCAGCCCCGGTTTCGCCGGGTATTGGAATAGGCTCCAGATTTTAGTCGTTATGGTATGAAAGCCGGCGGGTAAGGCGAGGATCGCCGGCGAGCCAAACAGCGTCATGGTCTGCAAGAACGCGATCAAGGAGCCGGCGAGGATCGCCGGCAGCACGAGCGGGATGGTGACTCGCCGCGCGGTATGCCAGGTGCTTCCGCCGAGAATGGCGGAGGCGTCTTCCAGATCAGACGGGATGCGGTCGAGCGCGTTCGCCACCAGCACGAAC
>DATGVQ010000143.1:0-2591 GCA_035300145.1 Acidiferrobacterales bacterium
ATGGCGGATGATCAGATTGCCGTTACTGACGTTGACGTACAGCTCTTCCTCGTGCCCCTCCACGCCGGTGCGCGTGCGGTCGTTGCGATTTAGCTGGTACAACGAACTGTCCAATAACCCCGTGTCGAATCCGCCGATGATGGTGGCCATTGCTCCTCCTAGTTGTACCCGATATCCAGCTTATTAAAGGCTAATATATCCACAGATTTTAAAAATTGTTTAGGGCTGCAAGTGCTGGTTCATGTCCTTATCCGTCCAAATACCTTATTTTTCAATAAATTAAGCGCACTTATCGCCAACATTGAAAATGTGCGCCGATCTGCTATACCTCTTATTACTAAAGTGAAACCCCGATAACAAAAAGGACAACAGCTTTTACTAAATAGCAACGCTGACCAGCGGGGATTCATTTTTGGGGCGACGGGCGTTTTCGTCCGTCTAAACAAGCCACCGTCAATGCCAAACGCTCACATCTGTGCAGCGACGGAGATCTTTTGCGCCGGGGGTACACATGTCTACAAAACTGATCCCAATCGGGGGTATTTGTGCTGCGCTCCTATGGGGAAGCACCGCACTAGCCCAAACCAACAACGAGCCCATTCACACGCGTATTCCGCTAGGGAAAGCGAAAGCGGTGTTGGAAAACAATGCCGCCCAGCAGCCACAGTCGCAGGGCCTGGGAAATGCACAGGGACGGGTGGAGGCCAATCAACAACGTTTTATTGAAAAACACGTTCTTTCGCCTGCCGATACGGCGGAACCCTCCGCGGAGTCCGCTGCTTCTAACGCGAACGGGCCTGAAAAGGCGGAGGGCAACGCAGGCCTGGAACGGCCTGAAATGCCCAGCCTAGCGCGTCCCGAGCGTCCGGAAAGGCTTGAACTTGGCCGCCCCGAACGCCTGGACCACCCCGGCCGGGGTAATCGAAAATAAGCCGCGGCAGCAAAGGATAGCTTATCAATACCAACCCGCTACGGCGCATGCGTCTCGCCGCCGCGGTCGCCCTGCTTCCGTGGGGCGCTGCGGCGTATGCCGCCGAGCCGAGCAGCCTCACGCTTTCGCTCGGGCTTGACTATAGTACCGGCGATTATGGGCGGGAGACTAAAACAAACATCTGGTATTTGCCCATATCCATTAAGTACCAAAAAGAAAAATTCGCCCTGGCGCTTACCGTCCCCTATCTAAGGATCGAGGGACCCGCGACGGGCGTTAGCGCCGGCGATTCCTTAATCATCGCCAAAGGGGGCGTCACTACGCGGTCTGGTCTGGGTGATATAGTGGCGGCCGCTACCTATAACTTGGTTCCGGGTTACGGCTCCTGGCCGCTGATCGATCTGACGCTGAAGATGAAGCTCGCTACGGCGGATGAAACTAAAGGCCTGGGCACCGGCGAAAACGATTATGCGTGGCAGTCCGATCTCGCAAAAGCTTTCGGCAGGCTAGTCGTCTTCGGCACCGTCGGACGTAAGTATCTAGGAGACCCGCCTGGCATAGAATTCAATGATATTTGGTATTTTTCCCTGGGCGGTGGGTATAAATGGGACACTAACTTAACTACCGGCCTGATATATGATTATCGGGAGGCGAGCATTTCTGGCAACGCCCAGCCACGAGAAGCAGTTGCGTATTTCAGCAAGAAAATCGACGATAAACGCAAGATTCTCGGATACCTTGTTAAAGGCTTCACCGACGGCAGTCCCGCCTGGGGCATCGGTGGATCCATCTCCTTTGCACTATAGAGCTACACCCGCATTTGTTCAGAGATCGAAAAATAAGCTTAAGGTAAGAGGAATTTTTTATTGCTTGACAAGACTCAACCATAGCGTTTAGGTTGGAAGATTATTAGTATTTTAATATGTCCTCAGAAAATAAAGCGGATCCCGATAAAGACCTGGTGTTAGCGACGCGTTTTGCCAAACAAGGCGATTTTGAACAGGCCATTGTTCACCTCAAATCTCTCCTTGCCTCCGATCCTAAACATGAGATAGCCGTGGGCATGCTGGCGGCGATTTACGCGCAAATCGGCCTGCTCGACCGGGCTATCGAATACTTCCAGCAAAGCTTGACGATCAACCCCCAAAACGTCCTCGCGCGGTTTCAATTGGGCTTGACGCAATTGACGGCGCAGCGGCCACAGGAGGCGCTGGCAACCTGGAAGCCGGGTCTCGACCAACCCGGTGAATTCCTCGCCCATTTTCACAGCGGCCTGGCGTTGCTCCAATTACAAAAACCGGCCGAGGCACGCGCCATGTTCGCGCACGCGGCGCGGCGTATGCCCAAGGCACACGCGCTATACCCGCAATTGCAAGACCTGCTCAGCCGCCTAAGCCACTAGAGGCAGCATGGAAACCGCCAAAGATTTGGAACAGGCCATCGAGCGCTACGAGGGGTATATTAAAGTCGACTCCCGGAATCCATTGTTATGGCTTAATCTGGGCGATCTTTATCACCAAGCCGCGCGCTTCGATCAGGCGATCGCCTGCTACGAGCGCTGTCTGCTTCATAAGCCGGGCCATGCGCCAGCGCGCAGCCGTCTGGCGTCAGTGATGATCTCCCTGCACCGCTTCGACCAGGCGGAGAAGTTATTGAAAGA
>DATGVQ010000144.1:0-7074 GCA_035300145.1 Acidiferrobacterales bacterium
ATCGGTCAAGCTAATTATAAATAGGCGACGTTCCACCCTAATTTGAGTATAGCTTCCCAATAAAAAGCTAAAGTCGCCAATCCAGATCAGAGGCAAGCAAATCGGCGACTTTTATTTGAAAAGCGTGGGCGAGTTTTTCCAGGTTGTCCAGGCCGAATTGTGCAGGCGACCCACAGGGATGTGGGAAGGTAGTGCGTGAGCAGTTGCCGGATGTACAAGTGCCGTGCCGTACGTAGATAGCCCACTGGTGAAGCCTTCAATAACACCGCCCGACTTCAAGTAGCGAATGTATTCAGCCGGAAGCTCAATTTTCATAGCAATCTAAACGCCGCACTTGAGCGGCGAGCAAAAACGCACAGCGTTTTTCCGAGTCCGTCTCGGAGCGCATGTTAGGCAATGCATTTGAGATACGCAAAAGAAACCACCGCGGCGCCAAGTATCAAGCCAACAAATATCGCGGTGACGGCTGCACCGGAAAGCGTCGGTACGAAGAAAATGATGATCGTGGATAACACGGAAGCAACCATGAGCGCCAAACCGGCAAATACGTTAGATCGATACCAAACATCAGTGCGCGATAATGTGGTTGCTGTGCGGAAACCGTAGAGGCGGTTTGGCGGAACAAGCTTGAACACGAGCGGAAGGGCAACTACGAAAACGATGACACACGCAACGAGTAGTAATGTTTGGGGCTGCATAATGTCTCCACAACCTAACCTGTAAAATAGGCATCCAATTATTAGGATATTCTACGCCAAATTCAACGCGTATAACCTCCCAATAAAAATAAAAGCTAAAGTCGCCAATCGAGGCCGGGGACGAGCAAATCGGCGACCTTTATTTGAAAGAGTTAGGGAGTTTTCGTAATAGGACGACCAATCGCGATGGGTGCTTTCGCGGATTCGCGAAGCCTCGGTGAGCTGGTGCTCGGGGAGTATCCCACTACTTGATCGTGTTCGTTCGTATATAACCTTATAGTACCGCGGCCGACCCCATCGTATTTAGTGCCGTCTGGTTTGACACGGGTGTCACCTTTACCGTGAGCAATTTCCGTGGAATCGATGATTAACACCTCCCATTGCCTCGTGCCCTCGACAATGGGTTTCGTGTCCTTCGTTCGAAGCACAGGTTTGGCATCGACGAGCATCACGTGTCCGGTGCTGTCATGGCGCTCGAAGTACTTTATAGCGATGATATCGCCGGGCAGGACTTCGGTAAGAGCGTCGATACGTTTGAAGCCGTTCTGATCGGATATAAAAGTGTAATAGTCTTCGGCCCTCGGGCGGCCACGTCTCGTCACCCGTGTCAGGCCATCAATGGTTGGGCTTTCAGCGCGCTCGAGCAGGCTGTTGATGAGACCGCTGCAATCCGTGTGCGCCTGATAGTGCGACACTAGAAAATCACCTTTCCAGCGCACCAAGCCGTCGTGCTTGTAGCTGGTGGTCTCGGAAGACACGTTAGCCACCAGAGTTCGGCCAAGCTCCAAGTGTTTCGGCACCTGAATGTCATCGGCCGACGCCGTTACCGCGCTTACAAACAACAACGTAAATAGCGTTCTACGCACCAGCATCGCTCCTCTCATTGCCCATATTGATCTCATCAGTCGTCGTATCATCGATATTCCTTGGTATCACTTTAATTGTGCTTTATCTCGAGGCGCATAGAACGCACCTACGCCTTGCTACCGCAGACATTTTACATACTTAGGAGAGGTGCAAGCAGGGAGATTTCCGTCGACGACTTTGAACCCACGGCTGCTTGCTAAACGTTTTTCGAGCAGCGATACGTCCGCACTTAATGTACTTCTGACAGCAAAAAGCGCGCGCGCAGGGACATCCGATTTGAAAAGCCCCCCCAATTCATCCCGGGTAGTTATTTCAGTCACTTGTCCAATGAAGCGCCCCAAGTACAGGGCCTCTCCTGTGCGTACGCGAAAGGGGACTGAGAAGTACGGCTCCGGATACGCAGTGTAGTTTCTCCAACTAAAACTGTAACTGTATATTTCGTAGTCGCCGGGAGGAAGTGCCGCGACGAATAGAGCGCCCGCCTCATTGGTGTCGGAAAAATCTGAGGCTGGTCGAATAAAAGTACCCTTGTATTCAAAATATGCGCGATTGAGACGAGGCCGTATTTTGATATCTTCCGTCAAGGTTGGCCCTCCCTGCCCCAAAGGCCGGATACCCATAGATACGAAGTGGAACGGCTTTGGCTGTTGCGTGCCGAGTGTTACGAAGATAATTCCATCGCGCTCGGGCCGCGCCGATTCAAGCGGGATTTTACTTTTGTCGGCAATGTTTCCTGCACAGCCGGTTAGAATCGAGACGCCGCAGGCGATAATGAAGCTGTAGCGTGAGACCATTTAGCACCTCCCGTTCTAGGGCAAATGAAGTATAGCGTAGCAAGGAATTAATATCGGCGATCGAGATCTGGGCAAGCAAGTCGGCGACCTTACATTTGAGAGGGCGCGCATGATTTTTGGATGACACTCCGAAAAGATAGGACTGCATGAAGCAGCCCACGCGAGAATGGCTTGATCACAGATCACCGCAGCGTATTGGCCACAAACAGGACAGCGTTGGAAGTAACCCAAGCCTTCAGGCCATTAAAGGCGGCAACCGGGTCCGCCATCAATTCATCGAAGTCCTTGTACTGGAATTCGGGAGGTTGCCCTTTGCGCGTGAACGCCTTGAGATCGATAGGCTTGCTGAACATCAACTTTCTGTCGGCAGCAGAGTATACCTTTAGGTCACCTTGCAGCGCGCGCCGGTAGTCAGTAGTAGGGCCGTATGCGAAATAACCTGGGATAAACGCGATATCGACGATCGCGTCGAATTCGGTTGACGAAATTTCTGAAATTATCGGGTTCCCCGATTTATCTCTGGAAACCGTTATCGTTCTAACCTCGCAACCCCTCTCTCCAAGTAACCGCACTAAAGCTTCCTGGAAATCTTTCTCGAGATTGGGAGATCCCAGGTTCGCATTGATTTTTTGGGTGAACTTAAAGCTCTTTTCGCCGACGTTCTGCTCGGTTAAAGCAATAACCAGCCAGCCGTTCGGCCGGTGCAGGCTGCCAATGTCCACGAAATAGGCCGGAGGTTTTTCTTGATATTTGATTAATGCGATTTTCTTCGCATTGAACAAAACTTTCTGGCTGGGATCGGGTTTTTGGTAAGTGGCGCAGCCGGCGACAAGGGCCAAGACTATCAGCATGGCAACCAACAATAGTCGTTTCATTTTTCCTCCTCGTTATCGTTTGACTATACAATGTTGCAATGGTGCGACCGACCTTTTTTGTTACCTGTCTCCCCGACCGGTCAATGTCTAATTCGCTTTACACTCTTGATGGCGTGATTGTCTCGCATACCCTTTAGCTCCGAGACACGAAGCACAAGCGCATCTCCAGCATATTTCGACTTCATGTAGCGAATGTATTCAGCCGGAAGCACGATTTTCATAACAATCTAACGTTGCATTCAGCGGCGCGCGAACAATGATTTCATGTACCATAACAATACCGCCAAGCTAATTACTTGTATTACAAAAACAGCAAGGCTCGCATAGAACGAGGACCCAAGCATATTTAAAAGTCCTTTGGCTTGCCACGGAATCCCATGGGCATTTAGATAAGCCAATGCCACTCCCACGCTAGCTTGTGCAGAATAATATGCCGTGAGCCCCGACATAATCGTTGTAAGAGCTAGCACGCCGGCAACAGTGGTAAAGGCCAGTTTTCCCATTATTCGGTGTTACAACCTAAGTATAAATAGATGTCCGTGGGACTATGTAAATTTGAGTATAGCCTCCCCATAATAAGCGAAAGCTAAAGCCGCTAATCCGGACTGGTTTCTCGTATTACTAGTCACTCCTTCGTTAACGTGATAAACCGTCGGTCGGTTCGCATCTTCGAGAAATCCGTATCCAGTCTCGCTTTCTTGCGGTAATCAGGCGACATTTTTATAGCATGCCCCAGATATTGAATCGCGCTTTCTGTGTCTCCTTTTCGCGCATAGACAGCGGCTCGATTGTACACAGGTCGTGGATTCTTTGGGTTCAACACCGACTGGTGGGCAAACAACTCGAGCGCTTCATCGAGTGCCCCAATCATCACTTTGCTCAGTGCAAAAAGCTCTGTGAAACTCTCATCTGTTTGATAAAAATAAGCCACTCTTGTAAACCATAAGTCTGCATCGGCGTGCTTACCCTTAAGGTAATAACTAAGTCCGACATAGTAGTAGGCCTCCGGCAGCCTGCTATCAACATACGCGTATAGCGTATTCTCTAAAGTCTGACCAGGCGGAGTTTTTCCTTCCCTCTTTGCCTTAAGAAACATTTCTCGAAACTGGGGAAAAGTCTCCTTGGTCAAGACCGCATTCTGCGCCTCGAAGCGCTCCACGAGTTCGCGCGCTGCGTCAAACCCCTGCTTCCCCGCCAACAGGATCAAGAAATACAGCCCCACCAGCTTGTCCTGACTGCCCGAGGATCGAGAGTCAGCGAACCGCGTACCGAGCTCGCGGACCTCTTTGTATTTACCCGCCTGATATAGATCCGAAAGCGTCTTGTACGTTTTTTCCGACTCCGCAAGGGCGACATTTCGTTCTAGTCCTATACAGACCAGTATTGTCGCAATAAATAGAGCCGTTTTGATTACCTGTATCACGGAATACCTCCATTTTTTCAAGAGATAACGGTGTCTGAAATACCGTTTGCTAAAGTCGCCAATCCAGATCGGCGGCGAGCAAGTCGGCGACCTTTATTTGAAAAGCTTGGGCGAGTTTTTCGAGGTTGTCCAGGCCGACATTGTGCAGGCGACCCACAGGGATGTGGGAAGGTAGAGCGGGAGCAGTTGCCGGAGGCGTAAGCCACGAGCAAAGAGGTGGCGGGTTGGGTGGGCGTCGAAAGTCATGGACAGTAGGGACTCGATTGAAGTACGGGTTAACGAGTGGAGGTGGGGATTTTATGGCCGGTGTGGCGTTCTTCGCGCAAGATGACGACTCCAGGGATGGAGGAGGTAGACCGCGTCGGGAACCAGCGGTCGAGAAAACGCGAATCGGCAGTGAAGCCGAGTTCGACCTGGATGCCGTGGATGTCGGTCACCAAGACCTCAATCGATCCTCGGGCGAACAATTCCCCAAAGACTATGGTAAAACTATAGCTTGAGCGCCTGCGTTTTTTTTGTTTCTTGTTGCACCTGCCTGGCATAAAGCCCGCGCACCGTATCGATCGTATCCGCCTGCGCCGCAGGTTTGTCGGGACGATAACGCTTGATGCGTGCGAAGCGCAGCGCAAGTCCGCCCGGGTAGTGTGGACTGGCCTGGAGATCGTTGAACGCCACCTCGACCACGAATTCCGGACGCACGTGCACAATGTGGCCCTCGGTGCCGATAGCGAGTTCTTGCAGCTTCTGCGTCTGCATTGCCAGCATTACGTCGGTCATGCCTTTGAACGTCTTGCCCAGCATCACGAACCCGCCCTGTTGCGGATCACGCGCGCCCAGGTGTAGGTTGCTCAGCCAGCCCTGCCTGCGACCGTTGCCCCACTCGGCCGCGAGCACGACCAGGTCCAGGGTATGTGTTTGCTTGATCTTGAGCCACCGACTTCCGCGATTGCCGGCCTCGTAGGGGCCGTCCAGCGCCTTCGCCATCACGCCTTCGTGGCCCAGCGCCAGGGCCTCGGCCAGAAACGCCTGCGCGGACTCCGTATCCGCGGTTACCCGATGTGGAATCAAGAGCGCCGGCGGCAACACCTCTTGCAGCGCGGTAAAACGTGCCTGCGAAGGATGCGCGATGAGGTCCTGGCCGTCGATATGCAGGCAGTCAAAGAAGAATACGGTAAGCGGCAGCGCCATGCGCTGCGTTTCGATGTCCTGTTTGCGACCGAACCGGCGCATGGTGATTTGAAACGGCAGCGGCGTGCCGTCCGGGCGCAATGCAATCGCCTCGCCATCCAGGATCAACGCGCGCGCCTTGACTTGACGCACGGCCTCGACGATTTCCGGCACGCTCGCCGTCACCTCGTTTAAGGCGCGGGTGAACACGCGCACCTCATCATCCGCCTTGTGCACCTGCACGCGCGCACCGTCGAGCTTGTACTCCAGACGCGCCTGTTGCAGTTGTGCCAGCGCCGCGGGCATATCGTCCGCGGGTTGCGCCAACATCGGTTGCACCGGTTTTAAAACTTGCAGCTTGAATTGCGCGAGACTGGCGCTGCCTTGCGTAAGCGCGGATAGCGCCACCGCCGCGAGATCGCCGGAAACCATGAGCGCGCGTCGTACCTCCACAGCCGGCACAGACGCTGCCTGCGCGATCGCTTCCGCCATTAGGCCATCGAGCGCGCCCTGGCGTAGATCGCCTAAAACCAGCCGGACCAGAAAGTCCTGTTCTGCGCGCGTCGCACGTGCGAATAAGGAAGCTAATAGCTGTTGCCGCTGCGCGGTCGAGCCGGGACCGGTGGTGGCGGACACGCGCGCGAAGATTTCATCGACTTCTTTTACGCTTAGTTCCGGCCGGTCAACATACGCGCGGCGTGCTTGGGAAATTAATCCGTAGCCGACGCCGATACGCCCTTGGGGCAGCCGGCCGGAGAGATAATCCACACCGATGGCAATCTCATCACGCGCCAGGCGCTTAAGGCATTCAGACAGCAGGCCGACTTTCGCCAGGCGGCTTCGGGTCTCGGCGACGCGCTGCGAGGTGGTAACAAGGTCAGCAAACGTCGGATGCGTGCTACGCACCAACAGTGTTTCTCCCATTGCCTATTACTGACCCGGCCGGCAAATAGTGCGCATTGTTTTCACCTTCTCCCCTCCGGGTGTATACACCGGGAAAGGGCTGGGGTGAGGGGAAAATCCCGGTAAAACAGCCCTCATCCTGTCCTTCTCCCGCCGGGCATAGGTATCTACACAATTCATCAACCCAATGATTCTGTAGGAACCGCCCCATCGCACCGCAACACCCAACGGTCATTCCCGCGCAAGCGGGAATCCAGATACCCCGCGTCAATACTGGATTCCCGCTTGCGCGGGAATGACGATCTATTCGAGATGCGTAGATACCTATGCCCGCAGGGAGAAGGGAC
>DATGVQ010000145.1:0-10505 GCA_035300145.1 Acidiferrobacterales bacterium
GAGGACCAGGGGCGAAGCGGATCAAGAGGAAGGTCCGGTGGACCTTCCTCCCGCTGAGCGGGTTCGCCAGGGAAGGCGAACCCCGGCTTTCGAGCAAAGCCAGGACTGCGAAGCGAAGAAAGGTCCGAGTCAAAAAGGCCATGGATGGACTTTTTCAACAACCTGTTAGGTCCCTGATTTCGCAGTCGGAGGTTAAAGGAGCGGTATGAAAGCGAAGGTTCTGGTCACGCGGGAAACCTTTCAGGACGTGCTCGACTATCTTGCCGGGCATTTTGCGGTCACCGCCAATCAACCCGATGTGCCCATGGATTTGGAAACCATGGCGCGGGCGTTGCAGGATAAAATGGGCGTTATGACCGCGCTGACAGATAAGATCGACGCCGGCCTGCTTGCGCGCTGCCCCGATTTAAAAGCCGTCTGCAATATCGCGGTCGGTTTTAACAATATCGATATTGAGGCCTGTACCGCGCGCAAGGTGATGGTGACCAATACCCCCGGGGTGTTGGACGACAGCACCGCCGATTTTACCTGGGCGCTGATTCTCGCCACCGCCCGCCGACTCATGGAAGCGGAGGCGTATGTGCGTGCCGGTGAGTGGCACGGCTGGAAGCTGAAGCAATTCTTGGGCAACGACGTGCATCATCGCACGCTCGGTATTCTTGGCATGGGGCGCATCGGCCAGAAAGTGGCGCGCCGCGCCGCCGGTTTCGACATGCAGGTGATTTATCATAATAAGCGGCGCCTGGATGCGAACATCGAGCGGACGTATAATGCCGCTTATGTCGGCCTGGATGAGTTGCTCGCGCGCGCGGATATTTTAACCGTGCATGCGCCTTATTCCGCCGCGACGCATCATATGATCGGCAAAACCGAATTGGCCAGGATGAAGCCGGACGCGATACTTATTAATGCCGCGCGCGGCGGCATCGTCGATGACGCGGCGCTGATTGAAGTATTAAAGAGCGGCAAAATCGCCGGCGCCGGGCTCGATGTGTTTGAAAATGAGCCGGCGTTGAACCCGGCGTTTTTATCGTTGAAGAATGTCGTGCTGACGCCGCATATCGCCAGCTCTTCCACCGCCACGCGCCATGGTATGGCGATGCTCGCGGCGCAAAACCTGGTCGCCGCGCTTGACGCCGGACGTCCGCCGAATTGGTTGAACCCGTTCGCCTGACAGGATGTCATGGATCTTCATCAATTAAGCCTGTGCGAGGCAACCCATGCGATCCGTGAGGGGAGGTTGACCAGCGCGCAATTGACGCGCGCTTGCCTCGCGCAGATTGCGCGGCATGAACCTCAGATACTGGCCTGGCAGTGGTTGTCGCCGGAATTGGCGGTGGAAAAAGCGTTGGCGCGCGATGACCAGGCTAAATCCGGGCAGATTCCAGGCAAATTGCACGGCATCCCGATCGGCATTAAGGATATTATCGCCACCCGCGGCATCCCCACGGAGATGGGTTCGCCGATATTCAGCGGGTTCGTTCCGCAAGCATCCGCCGCCGTGGTCGCGCGCCTGGAAGCGGCGGGCGCGTTTGTCCTGGGCAAGACCGTCACCGCGGAACTCGCTTATTTAACGCCGGGCAAGACGCGCAATCCCTGGAATCCGGCGCATACGCCGGGCGGTTCATCGAGCGGTTCGGCGGCGGCGGTGGCCGCGGGTTTCACGCCGGCGGCGCTAGGCACGCAAACGAACGGTTCCGTGATACGCCCCGCCGCTTTTTGCGGGGTGGTCGGCTTTAAGCCGAGCCAAGGCCTGATTGCCACCGCCGGCGTCCAGCCTTTTAGCCGCACGCTCGACCAAGTCGGCGTATTTACCCGCAGCGTCGACGATGCGGCTTTGCTGGTTTCTTGTTTAGTCGATAGCGCCACGGCCGCCCCGGCGGCGGACACTGGCTCGCGCCCACGCCTGGCGGCGGTGCGCTCGCCGGTATGGCAGTTGGCGGATGCGGCGCAACAGGAACTGTTTCTGGCCAATATTGCGGTGCTGCAAGAGTCCGGCGCCATCGTCACCGAAGTCAGCCTGGACCCGCTCTTTACCCAGGCACACACCGCGCTCAGAACCATCATGTTCGTGGAATACGCGCGCGAACTGGGCCGCTTGCAGCAACAGCACCGCGCTAAAATCAGCGCCAGGCTCAATAATTTAATCGACGAAGGCAGGGAAATTTCCGCGGCGGCTTATACCGAAGCCTTGAAGCTGCGCGATCAATTACACGAGCGGCTTAAAATGTTGTTATCGGAATACGATGCGATTATCACGCCGCCCGCTGCCGGGGAGGCCCCGGCCACGCTGGCGCAAACCGGCGACCCCAGTTTTTGCACGATTTGGACCTTGTGCGGCGCGCCCGCCGTCACTATCCCTACCGGCCAGGGGCCGCAGGGTTTGCCGTTGGGCTTGCAGGTGGTGGGACCGCATGGGGGTGACGATCAGCTTTTACGGGTGGCAAAATGGTGCGGGGAGCAAATCGGGTTTGCCCAACCGAGTTTTGGCGGCAAGGTATAAATGAACTGAGGAGACAGCAACGATGACAATGAATCTGGGTTTTATCGGCCTCGGCATTATGGGTAAGCCCATGACGCTGAATCTGCTCAAAGGCGGGCATAAGCTGCGGGTGCACGGCCGCCGGCCGGAAACCATGAAGCCGCTGGTTGCCGCCGGCGCGCAGGCCTGCGCCTCGCCGCAAGCGGCGGCGGAAGGCGCCGACGTCATTTTTATTATGGTCTCGGATACGCCGGATGTTGAGCACGTTATGTTTGGCGAGCACGGCGTTATCCACGGCGCGGGCCGCGGCAGCGCGGTCGTGGACATGAGCTCGATATCGCCGATCGCGACCCAGGCGATGGCGAAGAAGTTGGCGGAAAAGGGCGTCGATATGCTGGATGCGCCGGTTTCCGGCGGTGAAGCCGGGGCGGTCAGCGGCAGCCTCTCTATTATGGTAGGCGGCAAGGCCGCGGCGTTTGCGCGGGTGCTGCCGTTATTTCAGTTAATGGGAAAGAATATCGTGCATGTCGGCGATCATGGCGCCGGCCAAACCGCCAAGGTATGCAATCAAATGGTGGTGGCCCAAACCATTGCGGCGGTGAGTGAAGCCATGATCTTCGCCAGCAAGGCCGGGGTCGATCCGGCCAAGGTGCGGCAGGCGCTGCTCGGCGGCTTCGCCGGCAGTAAAATTCTCGAAGTCCACGGGCAGCGCATGTTGGAGCGCAATTTTAAACCCGGTTTCAAAGCCAAGCTGCACCAAAAGGATATCCGTATCGCGTTGTTGGCCGCGCATGAGTTGGGATTGGCGTTACCGGGAACCGCCATGGCTTCCACTTATCTTAATGCATTAGTAGGCAGCGATGACGGCGAGCTTGATTCCTCGGCCATGGTTAAAATTTTAGAGAGGATGTCGGGTGTGCAAGTAAAGCAGGCTGAGAGTAAATGATTTCAACATCTTCTGTCGTAGCGACGATTCCATTATGGATTAATGGCAGGAAAGTTCCCGCGGCCTCCCGGCAGTGCGCGGATGTGACCAATCCGGCCACCGGCGCCGTCATGCGCCAAGTGCCGCTTGCCGGCAGCGAGGATATCGCCCGTGCGGTCGCCGCCGCCCATGCCGCTTTTCCGGGCTGGAGCGCGACCCCGCCTTTGCGCCGCGCGCGCGTGCTCACGCGTTTTCGGGAATTAATGGAGGCGCATCGCGACGAGTTGGCGCGGCTCGCGAGCGCGGAGCACGGTAAAACCCTGGCCGATGCCGCCGGTTCCGTGCAGCGCGGCATTGAGGTGATCGAGTTCGCAAGCGGCGTGCCGCACCTGCTCAAGGGCGAGCACGCCGAGGACGTCGGGCGCGGCGTCGACTGCCAATCCATGTTGCAGCCGCTCGGCGTATGCGTCGGCATCACCCCGTTTAATTTTCCCGCCATGGTGCCGCTGTGGATGTTTCCGGTCGCCATTGCCTGCGGCAACACCTTTGTGCTCAAACCTTCGGAAAAAGTCCCCTCGTGTTCCATGCGCATGGCGGAGCTGTTCCAACAAGCGGGGTTGCCGGACGGGGTATTCAATATTGTCCATGGCGCCAAGGAAGCGGTCGACGCGTTGCTGAGCCACCCGGACGTGCGCGCGGTTTCGTTTGTCGGTTCCACCCCGGTGGCAAAATATATCTACGAAACCGCCGCCCGCTTCGGCAAGCGGGTGCAGGCGTTGGGCGGGGCGAAAAATCACGCGATTGTATTACCGGATGCGGACCTCGAATTCAGCGCCGATGCGTTAGTGGGCGCGGCTTATGGCTCCGCCGGGGAGCGCTGCATGGCGATTTCGGCGGTGGTCGCGGTGGGCGCGGCCGCCGATCCGCTGGTAACGCTATTGCGCGATAAGGCCGCCGCGCTCAAGGTCGGGCCCGGCGATGCGCAAGCCGTAGACATGGGCCCGCTGATTAGCGCGGCGCATCGCGACAAGGTGCAAGGCTATATCGAGGCCGGTACTAAACAGGGCGCGAAGCTGGTATTGGACGGGCGCGGCTTACACGTGCCGGGCTGCGAGCATGGTTTTTATCTCGGTCCGTCTTTATTCGATCATGTGTCGGCGGACATGACGGTTTATCGCGAGGAGATTTTCGGGCCGGTGCTGATCGTGTTGCGCGTGCCGGATTTCGCTGCCGCGATCAAGTTGATCAACGACAATCCTTATGGCAACGGCACCGCTATCTTTACCCGTTCCGGCGCCGCGGCGCGCCGATTCCAGCATGAAATCGAAGTCGGCATGGTGGGGATTAATGTGCCGATACCGGTGCCGATGGCGTTCTTCTCTTTCGGCGGCTGGAAGACGTCGCTGTTCGGCGACCTGCACGTGCACGGCATGGAGGGCGTGCATTTTTACACCCGCAGCAAAGTGGTCACCACCCGCTGGCCGGAAACGGCCGCGCAGGGCGGCGGCCTGGTGATGCCGACGTTGAAATGAAAGTAAAAAAACCGCCCGCCGGCAAAAGCGGGCGCATGATTATTTTGGCCCCGGATTCCTTTAAAGGTTCGCTCCCCGCCCTGGCGGTAGCACAAGCGATGGAGCGGGGCATAAGGCGGGTAATGCCGCAAGCGGCGCTGCGGCTGTTGCCCATGGCCGATGGCGGTGAAGGCACGCTCGATGCAGTGCTGGCCGCGCGCCAAGGCCGCCGGTTGCAAGCCGAGGTTCAAGGCGCCGGCACTAATCGCGTGACCGCCGCGTTTGGTTTGTTGGATACGCCCGGCGATCGGCTTGCGGTGTTGGAAGCGGCGCAAGTGGTCGGCTTAACTTTGCAAGCGGCGCACGCGCCGCCGGTCGAATTGCGCTCAAGCCTTGGTGTCGGGGAATTGTTCCGGCATTGCCTGGATAAGGGCGTGCGCCGTTTTATGATCGGCCTGGGCGGCACCAGCACCAATGATGGCGGCGCCGGCGTGCTGCGCGCGCTCGGCGTGAGGTTGCTGGATAACGCCGGTCGCGCCATCGCTCCCACGCCGGCGGGGTTGGCGGAGTTAGCGACCGTGGATTTTTCCAGCCTCGATGAACGCATTAAAGAAACGGAGATTACGTTGTTGTCCGATGTCACCAATCCGTTGGTTGGCGAGACCGGTGCGACCGCGGTATTCGGCCCGCAAAAAGGGATAACCGCCGCACAAGTGCCGGAACTCGATGCGCGCTTGCGCCGCTTAGGGGAGCTCGGTGACCGCTGGCTGGGGCGCGCGCTTTCCGCGGAGCCCGGCACCGGCGCGGCCGGCGGTTTGGGCTACGCGTTTCAGTTGTTGGGCGCGCGCAACCGTTTGGGAGCGGAAGTGGTGTGCGAGTTACTTGAGTTTGATGCGGCCTTGCAACACGCCGATTGGGTTTTAACCGGCGAGGGGCACAGCAATGCCCAAACCTTGGCCGGCAAGGCGCCGTATGTGGTTGCCCGCCGGGCGCAGCGCTATCGGGTGCCGGTGACCTTGGTTTCCGGCGGCATCGACCGCGCCGGCCTGCCGCAGCTTGTCCCCCATTTTGCCGGTTGTTTTTCCATTATGTTTGCGCCAACATCGTTGTCCGCGGCGATAGCGGAGGCGCCTGAATTGATCGCCGATTGTGTCGAACAACTCGCACGGTTGCGGCGGACGCTTATATCCACTCATTCTTAAGGAGACATGCCATGGCCATTAAAATCGGCGATAAACTTCCGGCCGGGACTTTAGCTGAGATGACCAATAACGGTCCGCAAAATCTTTCAGTGGAAGAATTGACTAAGAATAAGCGCGTGGTGATTTTCGGTTTGCCCGGGGCGTTTACGCCGACCTGTTCCGCCAAGCATGTCCCGGGCTATGTGTCTTTGGCCGATACCTTGAAGGCGAGCAAGATCGATGAAATCATATGCGTGTCGGTCAACGACGCTTACGTGATGGGCGCTTGGGCCAAAGACCAAAATGCCGCGGGTAAGGTGCGCATGCTGGCGGATGGCAGCGCCGCCTTCACCAAGGCCTTAGGCTTGGAGACGGATCTGACGGCGCGCGGGATGGGCGTTCGTTCCCAGCGTTATTCCATGCTGGTGGATAACGGCGTGGTCACGGCGTTGAATGTGGAAGCACCCGGCAAGTTCGAGGTGAGTAACGCCGAGACCCTATTGCAGCAGTTGCAGAAATTAAAATAAATAAAGAATAAAACGTAGGGTGGGTTAGCGCCGATGTTTGGCGCGTAACCCACCGGACGCGGTCGATGGTGGGTTACGCCCTCCGGGCTAACCCACCCTACAATCGAAGTTAGCCAAGAGCGGATGCGGGCCACGCGCTTAAAAACTTTTTAAGCTCCATACCGGTACTGTCTCGAGCGGGGGACTATTAAGATGGGATCAGCCGGGATTGATGCGGCAAAGCACGGGTTGCTCGCGATCGGTATCATTCTTGCCGTTGGTTCCGTGTGTGTGTCCCTGGCGCGGACCATCAAAGTTCCGGATGTGGTCGTTTTTCTACTGGCCGGCCTGCTGCTCGGACCGGAGGTGTTCGGTTGGATCGATGTAAAGGCCGATTCCGGTTTTAACCAGCTCATTTTAATTTTTGGTTCCTGTTACATCCTGTTCGATGGCGGGGCCTCGCTCAGGCTCAAGGTCCTTCAAAAAGTTTGGATAACGATAACACTGATCGCCACCGTCGGCGTGGTCATCACGGCGTTATTAACCGGCTTCGTCAGTCACTATATTTTAGATATCCCTTTTGTCGCCGCTTTGTTATTAGGCGCGACGATCGCATCGACTGACCCGGCGACCTTGGTTCCGGTTTTCAAACAAGTGAAAATAAAGGACAGGGTGGCGCAGACCGTGATGAGCGAATCCGCCTTTAATGACGCGACCGGAGCGATTCTTACTTTCGGCATCCTATCGGTGCTAATGGGGAAAGGCGAGTTCGAGCTTCGCGCATCGCTCATTGATCTTTTGAAACAGTCGGGGATAGGGATACTGGCCGGCGCAGTTTTAGGATACACCGCTGCATTTGTCATCGGCCATGAAAAATACAGTTTTCTGCGCGAGCATGCCCCGCTGGTGACCTTGATAGCGGTGGTCGGCGCTTTTTTAGGCGCTGATAACCTGCAAGCGAGCGGTTTTATGGCGGTGTTTGTCGCCGGCATCGTGCTCGGCAATAAGGAGATATTCGGTTTTAACCTGGCGCGGGGCGGGCGGGAAAAAATGGATGATTTTGTCGCGACCACGGCGTTGATCGTGCGCATGTTCATCTTTTTACTCCTGGGCAGCCAGGTTGATTTTGCGTTGGTCGCCAACTATTTCTGGAGCGGCGTTGCGGTTATTTTAATCTTTATGTTTATAGTGAGACCGCTTGTGGTTTTGAGCTGCGCGCTTCCCGACCGGCGCGCAATGTGGTCTTTCAAAGAACTGATTTTTATGTGCTGGACGCGGGAAACAGGCGTAATCCCCGGCGCGCTTGCCGGCATACTGCTGGGGATGCAGGCGCCTTATGCCGAGATCATAGCGGCAATAACCTTCATCGCCATTCTTATGACCATCCTCATTCAAGCGACAACCACGAAATGGCTGGCGGGAAAGCTGGGGTTGTTGGAAGAAACTCCTACCCGTAAACCTCAACTTGGCTGAGGTGCGATGGTGACGTTGAGGTCATGTTTAGAAGCAACTATTTGTAGGGTGGGCTGCGCCCACCGTACGCGGCTTCGGTCACCGTCCAATGGTGGGCGGAAGCCCACCCTACGAGCAATACTGGTTCATGGGCTCAATTTGCGACCGTCGCTCGGTCGTCGGGTCTCTCCCTGTGGAGAGGGGCAGGGATGAGGGAGGTTGTGGAGGTAGCGGCTATTCATTTTGTCAGGCACTCTAAGTCGCAGTTGTCATTCCTCGCGGCGCGAGGGATCACGATATCTAATGGAGGTAATTATGCGCGAATTCGTATATCCGGCTAAATTCACGCCGGACAAAAAAGACGGCGGTTTTGTCGTGACGTTCCGCGACATCCCCGAGGCCATCACCCAGGGTGAGACGGTCGAGGAATGTTTGGAGGCGGCGGCGGGCGCGCTGCAAGCGGCGCTTGAGGGTCGCATCATGAGCGGGCTCGACATTCTTGCGGCCTCGAAGCCAAAACGCGGGGAACATCTCATCGCAGTGCCGGTACAGACCGCGCTCAAGACCGCGCTCTATCTTGCTATGCAGGACTTAGGCATCACCCGCGTTGAGCTGGCGCGCCGGCTGCGCATTGACGAGAAAGAGGCGCGGCGCATGCTGGACCCGCATCACCCGACAAAGGCCGATCGCCTGGAGAAGGCGCTGGCCGCACTCGGCAAACACGCGGAGCTGCGCGTAGCTTGAGCCAAAGAATGATGTTGTAGCGGTTCACCCAAGCCTTGACCGCGCCCCGGTCGTATCCGCCGTTCGATGCGGCAGACGATCAAGGCTCAGGACGCCAACGAGTAAATGCCGGCGCATCAAATGGCGGCGGCACACAAGGCCGCTTTAGCAAGGTAGGGCAAGGGCCTTCAGTTTTTGTTCAACCTGGGTTCATTGGGTGAAACGGGGAATAGGTACGCGAAGCTGAGAAACGTTTCGTGCATTCAAGGCCTTGCGTCAGCACATGGGCGGCAATCCCAGCGTCGAAACCGCAGACGATAAGCCATGGAAAATAATTGGCGTCTTTCGTCGTACAACCTATGTCCCTTCGTCAAATAACCCCTCTGCGCCTTATCTTCCAGCGATTCAATTTTTTAAAACATTCAAAAATTTGAACAACTAAAAAAATTTACTCTGCCCTCTTGACAGATTATCAGGGGCAGGCCTAGCTTAGGCGGACTCATCTTTAACAAAGCAAATAGGCGCGATTCTTAACTATAGGAATCGCGGGAACAACAGCAAGAACGTAGGAAGGGGAGAGCTTATGTCAGCGTATAGCATTCCGCGTCGTTTCGGCTGGACCAAGCCAGTCATTTATTCCGCATTTCTGGTCCTAGGCCTGCTGCCTTTATCGGCATTCGCCGTCACCGCTCCGGTCGGCGCCACGCCCGGCAGCTTTGCCGTCAATCAAAACGGCGGCGCCACCTACACCATCCCCATTAGCGTCCCTCCCGGCACCGCCGGCATGGTCCCTAAGCTCGTGCTCTCTTACGACAAACAAGTCCAAAATGACTTATTGGGAGTAGGTTGGTCGGTCAGTGGCCTCTCCGTCATTCAGCGCTGTGGCGCCACCATTGCACTTGACGGCATGAAAGGCGGCGTCAATTACGACAACAACGACCGCTTCTGCCTCGATGGCCAACGCCTGGTCGCCATTAACAATGGCGTCTATGGCGCCAACGGCACCGAATACCGCACGGAAAAGGAAACCTTTATCAAGATTATTTCTTACCGTGATAATACGACCTTTACCGGCAGTGGCCCGCAATACTTCAGAGTCACGACGAAATCGGGCACGGTCATGGAATACGGGGTGACTACAGATTCTCGGATTGAAGCCCAGGACAAACCCACGGTCCGGGTTTGGGCGTTAAACAAAGTCCAAGACACCAAGGGCAACTACCTCACGATTAGCTATTTCAAAGACACCGGCAGCACCGGCACCGGCGAATATCGGCCCATTCGTATTGATTATACCGGTAATACCAATGCGAGCCCGACTCTCAGTCCTTATAACTCAGTTCAGTTTGTCTATGGTCCCCGTACCGATATCACCCCGCGTTATGAAGGCGGCTCCGTCATCAAAACCACCCAGCGCTTAACCAACATCAAAACCTGTACTGGGGTTACCTCAACGCAACTCTGTACGGACCTCGGTGTTAGCTTGGTACGCGACTATCAATTGACTTATGACAACAACGGCGCTGTGGGCGGAAGCCGCCTCATTGGCGTGACCGAATGTGGCAGTGATGGGGTGTGTTTGCCAAAGACTTCAATTTCTTGGACAGGCGGCACCGACGTGTGGCAATCGGTTCCGGATCTAAATTCGCTTTCCCCCGGGCAAGGATACACCGACGGCAATGTTTATCCGATCATCACCGGCGACTGGAACGGCGACGGCAAGAC
>DATGVQ010000146.1:0-6324 GCA_035300145.1 Acidiferrobacterales bacterium
ACCGCAGCGCGCATGAGCGCACGGCCGTACTTGTTTGCAAACGCCGCGCTGCGCGGACTTGAGCACTCTTACTTAGAGCGCCTAAAAAAATGAATAGCCACTGCCTCCATAACCTCCCTCACCCTTCCACTTCCGAAGGGAGATGGGTTCCAACTCCCTTCTCCATCCGGGAGAAGTCAGTATTTGTAGGGTGGGTTAGCGGCGCAGCCGGTCGCTCCCGACATCCTGTGCTGTCCAGGGAAGGACGAATGCTGCGTGCGCATGGATGCGCTGGAGCAGCCCTTCCGCGACACTTCCACATCCCTGTGGGGCGCGTAACCCACCATCCGCCGCGTCCGGTGGGTTACGCCCTGATGGGCTAACCCACCCTACGAATACTGCAGCCGGAGGCCGCAGCGACTTTCCCTCTCCCACCGGGAGAAGGCGATCCGAAGGGCCGGGTGAGGGAGAGGGGTTCGTGGCTATGTTTATTTTGTCAGGCGCTCTTTAAAGTACGGGAAAGCCTTCAGTTTCCTACGCGCGCGTTCAGCTATCTCCCTCTTCGCGCGGCTGGAACCCTTGCCCCTCCGGCGTGGGCTCGGTCGGCCGCGGTTCAACCAGCTTTTGAAATAGCATGTTCATGAACATAAACATCGGCTTGGTTTTTATTACCAATGCCCGCGCGGGTTTATATTTATCCGCATTGAAATGCTGGTGTACGCAATTATTGTGGACGATGGCGACGTCACCCGCTTCCCAGTCGTAGCGTATTCCATCGTGGATCTCATAACCCTTGCCGTCCAAAAAGTAAAACGCGGCTTCATTGACATGACCGTGCTTTTGCGACTTGGCGCCGGGGGCATATTCTTCCAAATGGATATGGAAGGTCTGGGTAATGCCGTCTTTCGGCTCAATGTAATGCTTGCTAAAAGCTTGCGGGCCATCGACGAATTTGAGTTGGTTGCCCTTGCGTACCCGCGGCACCGCGCGGAGGCGCTCTAACTCGGTTTGCAAGTTATATTTACCGGCAATGGCGCGGACAAATACACGGTCTTTTTTGCTGTGGTAATGGGACTCAACGCCGGTTGACGGGCTGCTTATCGCCGATTCGGCGCTTACCGCGCCGGTGATAGTTCGGGTCAAGTTACTCATTTAAAATCTCCTATGGCCGCTCGGAAACTGCTCTGCATTATACCGGTATCTTCGTAGATTCTTTCGCGTTTTTCAACTTCGCCTAAAGCCGCTTCCCACGATCAGCGCTTTTGGGTAATCGTGTCGACCAGCGCCGGCTGGCCCGCCTTGACGCGCTCGATGGCGCGCCGCAGCGCCGGCGCCACCTCCTTGCCGTGCTCGATCGGGCCCTCGGCGTACCAACCCAGGGAACGCGCCAGGCCGGCGAAATCCGGCTCGGGGCCGCTTAAATCCATGCCGATATGCGCCCGCTCCACGGGCGTTTCACGCTGTCGCGCCAGCCGGATTTGGTGCTCCCAATCATTATAATAGGCGCGATTGTTATACATGACCACCAACATCGGAATCTTATGCTTGGCGGCGACCCACAACGACCCGGCATCAAACATCAGGTCGCCGTCCGGTTGCAGGTCGACCACCAAACGGCCGCTGCCGCGGTGGGCCAGCGCTACGCCGAGCGAAATACCGATTTGGGTCGCGGTGCCGAGCGATTTACCGGGATGCCGGTAAGGCTTATCGAAATCCCACAGCTTGCGCGCCCAGTCTTCCAGGGTGCCGGCGGTCAGGACCCAGTCCTCATTCTTAATAACGTCCCACACTTCGCTCGCGAGCCGCGGTAACGGAATCGGGCTCGCATCCCAGTCTTCCCGCGCCTGTTCGGCCCATTTTGCCCGTACCGCCTGATGGCGTTGTTCGATAGTGTGGTAACGCTTTTCCAGTTTGGGCTTAAGATTAGGATGCCCGGCGAGATAGTCCCGGCATAACTGGGTCAGCGCCGGGATGGCGCCGGTGGTATCGGCCAGCACGCGCAGATGGGCGTGCAGCAGGCGCTGATAATCCATCGACCAACTGCTAAGCTCCAGGTCGCCAAAACCGATGTCGACCCATTTACAGTCTGCCGGCGCCAGGCTCGTTACCGCGCGCGTAATGCTGACCAGATTGGTGGTCGGCCGTTCCCAATCGCGCACATCGAGGCATAAAATTAAATCGGCGTCGGTGAAGATATCCTTCACCATGCTCATATTCAGCGGATGGCGGCCGGGGAAGTTCAAGCGTTTGTTAATGTCATACACCGGCGCCGCGACCGTTTCCGCGAGTTTCACCAGCGCCTCGAACCCTTGCGGGTTACGGCCGACATACTCCGCGACAATCACCGGCGTTTGCGCCTGCATCAACATGTCCGCCGCCCGCGCAAGCGCCTCCGGATCGGCGGCAATCGGCGCCGGCACCCGCATCGCGTCGGCCGGCGGCAATGGGACGTCGTGATTAAGCGGCGCCTCTTGCAACCAGGCGTCGTAACACAGGTATACCGGCCCCTGCGGTTCGGTCATCATCACGCTATAAGCACGGGCAAATGATTCCGGCACACCCTCGATACTCGCCGGTTGATAATCCCATTTTGTGTAGTCGCGCACCGCCTGCCCTTGCACGTTGGCGGTATGGGTCCAATCGATGTATGGACGCCGTTTAGCTTCGTGCATCGGGCCGGTGGCGCCGACAATAAACACCGGCGCGCGGTCGATATAAGCATAGTAAATCGCCAGATTGGCATGCAGCAGACCGACCAGATTATGCAGAATCGCCACCATCGGTTTGCCGCTCGCCTTGGCATAGCCATGCGCGATTTGCACCGCGGTTTCTTCGTGCTGGCATAACATCATGTAAGGCGTGTTCTGGCCGTAATTGACGATGGAGTCATGCAAGCCGCGGTAGCTGGCGCCGGGATTCAACGCCGCATAAGGCAGATCATAGCTATGCAGCAGGTCGACAATGACATCCGACGCCCAGCGCCGTTTGGCGGGAACCACTTTTTGTTTTTGCCCTGGTTTGTTTTTATCAGACACCACTCCCCCTAGTTATTTGCACTCGATACCTAAACCAATCGATCGATCATGATGCCTGCCGGCGATAAAGACCGGCGACAACCCTGCATCTCCGGAACATCCTAACCTGCCGATTTCAGCGATTTACTGACCGGCGGTGAAACTTTTTGCTTGCCTTTGGCCGTTACCACCGGCGTACCGGGAGACGGGCTTACGTCCTGAATCGCGACACATTTTTCCGGATCCATGCCCAAATACACTTTATTACCCACCGGGGTCTTCAATGAAGGATGCACCCGCGCTTGCAGCAATCTGTCGCCGACCTTCAATTGAAAATCCAGATACTCGCCAAGGAAAATTTTTAAAGTGACGGTCGCCTGCCAGATATTGACCGCATCCGGCCGCTGTTCCGAGACATAGATGTTTTCCGGGCGAATGGAGATAACAACATTCTCTCCCTTACGCAGCGAGTCAACGCTATAGGCGACCAGATCGCCGGACTCGGTATGCACTTTATAATGGTTGGCTTCCTTCTGCGCCGCAACCACCGTCCCGCTCAAAAAGTTGGTGCTGCCGATAAAATCGGCGACAAACTGGTTCTGCGGGAGTTCGTAAATTTCCCGCGCGGTGCCGACTTGCACGATATGTCCTTCGTTCATGACCGCAATCTGATGCGACAACGCCAACGCCTCGCTCTGGTCATGGGTCACATAGACGGTAGTAATGCCCAGGTCTCTTTGTAAGCGCTTTAACTCAAAGCGCATGCGCTCTCTTAACTTGGCGTCCAAATTGCTCAATGGTTCATCCAACAACAGCAATTGCGGTTCCATCACCAGCGCGCGCGCCAGCGCCAGGCGCTGCTGTTGGCCGCCGCTCAATTTAGTCGCCTCGCGCGATTCCAAACCGTCGAGCGCCACTGCATGCAGCACGCGCATAACCTTCTCCTGGATCTGTTGCCTGGAATATTTCTTGTTGCCGACCCGGAGAGGAAAGGCGGCGTTTTCAAATACGGTCATATGCGGCCAAATCGCATAGGACTGAAATACCATGCCGAAACCCCGCCGGTTGGGCGCGATAAAAATTTTCTTATCGGATGAATAAACAATCCGCCCGCTCACCGATATCTCGCCGGAATCCGGCTTTTCCAATCCGGCAATGGAACGCAGGGTGGTGGTTTTTCCGCAACCGCTGGGGCCGAGCAGGGTAAATAATTTCCCCAGGGGCACTTCAAATGTTATGTTCTGCGCCGCCTTGACAATTTGGCCGTGCTCATTGGGATATTCTTTATATAGAGCCTGTACATTTAACACGGAAGACCTCCAATAATAGGAATTCGTTCTAAGAGCACCTAACAAAATGAAAGGGAGTAATGCTTTCCCTCATCCCCAACCCTACTCCCGGAGGGCATGGGTATCTACACATCTCGAATAGATCGTCATTCCCGCGCAAGCGGGAATCCAGATACCCCGCGTCAATACTGGATTCCCGCTGGAGCCTGCCCTCGACTGCGATCGGGGGCGGGAATGACCGTTGGGTGTTGCGGTGCGATTGGGCGGTTCCTACAGAATCATTGGGTTGATGAATTGTGTAGATACCCATGCCCGAGGGGAGAAGGAAGTTGAAACCCCTCTCCCGCCGGGGAGAGCGAAGCGAGGGGGGCGAAGCCGGAAGGGGTGAGGGAAGGTTGTGGAGGTAGCGGTTATTCATTTTGTTAGGCACTCTAAACTTCTTTCACACCGAACTTTTTACCCACCATTTGGGCGAGCATCACAAGGAAAAACAGGCCGATGATCATCATCACGCCTAACGCGCTTAATTCAACGTATTGGCCGTTCTCCCACAATTCCCAAATTACGATTGAAACGACTTCAGTGCCGGGGCTGTACAACAAAATTGAACTCGAAAGCTCCCGAATCGATATAATGACGATGTAAATCCAGCCGGCGATCAGTCCCGGCTTCAATAACGGTAGAATGATTTTTGTAAACGTCGTGCCCCAGGTGGCGCCGCTCATCGCCGCCGATTCCTCCAGCTCCTTATGGATCTGCAACATCGAGGTCGTGTTGTAGCGCAGGCCGTACGGCATAAACCGGGTGATGTAGGCGACAAACATAATCCAGATCGTGCCGTAAATGCCGACATCCACGTTGAGATAAAAAATCATAATTGCAAGACCCAACACCAATCCCGGAAATACCAATGGCAGGGAGGCGAGATTATCCAATATCCAACGGCCGGGAATTTTGGTCTTCACCACGATCCAGGTAATGACCGCGGTTACCAGCATGATGATGGTGGCGGTGCCTAACGATAACGCCAAGCTATTCCAAACCGACCGGCCTACGGTCGGGTAATCCCAGATGAATCGATATGCATCCAGCGTGATATTTTTTACCGCCGCCATGGACGGCACGCTATAAAATTTCTGCAGCGAGGACCACAGCAATACCAGGAATGGCAGCACGACGATAAACAGGAAATAAACGATAAAAATCGCCGCCGTCAAGTACCGCCAGTTGCCGAGATCCATCGGGCGAGGACGATAACCCTTGCCCGTCATGGTGGAATATTTGCTGCCCTTGGTCGACAACCGCGACTGCAAATAAACCCCGACGGTTGTAATCAATAACAACGTCACCGCGTAGGTCGAGGCGAGCCCAACTTGGCTGGGATAATGATGAATCGCCTGATAAATAGCAGAGGTGAACACCTGAATACCGACCGGCAATCCTAGCAACGCCGGAACTTCAAAAGATTCAGTCGCTCTGACAAATAAAATCAGCATGGTGGCGAAAATCGCCGGCCAGGTCAGTTTCAGGGTGATGCGATACACGATCTGGAAAATACCGGCGCCGCTCATCATGGCCGATTCTTCCAACGAGGGATCCATCGAGCGAAACGCCGCGGTCATAATTAGAAACGCCATGGGCGAATAATGCAATCCGTCCACCCAGATCATACCGGCTATTGAGTAAACGTTAAAAAATACATAATCGGTATTAAAAACCCCCTGCAAAGCTAAATTAAGAATGCCGATCTTGGGGCTGGCAAGCAGAATCCAGGCAACCGTAAATAAAATGCTGGGGATGATCAGCGGAATAATCGACAGCGCGTAGAACAGCGTTTTAAACGGCGTATTCGTGCGCTCATTCATCCAGGCCAATAACGTGCCGACGAGAAACGCAAAAATAGAGGCGCCGGCGGCAAACTCGATTGAATTAAAAAACAGGCGGACGGTTTCGGTACTGCTGTAGGTGGTTACATAGTTGCCGAGGGTAAATTCTGCCGCTTTAGTCGCGGTGCGGGGGGTGAAAAAACTTTGCCATAACAG
>DATGVQ010000147.1:0-13774 GCA_035300145.1 Acidiferrobacterales bacterium
CGTGGCCTTTTTCAACACGCAAAGCAAAAAGCGGCCGCTCCTGCGCATCCCTGCGCTCGCGGCATTCGTGCATCCTGCACAGCATGGTTTTTGCTTTGCTTCATTTTTCAAACACTTAGCGTGTTTGAAAAATGGCGGTACTTGCAGCACTACGCAGTCCCTGCTTCGTGCGCAAGCCAGGGCCGGCCTTCCGTGGCCGGCCCGCTCGGCGGGAGGAAGGTCCACCGGCCCTTCCTCTTAATCCGCCTTGCCCCTATACCGCGACGGGCAGGAAGCCCTAGTGCCGCGGTAGCGCAGGGATGCGCGAGAGCGGCCACCGCAGGGTGATGAAAAACGAGTTTTTCATCACCCTGTTAGCAACAGAATAAAACCGGCTCCAGTTAACGCGTTTATCGTAACCGCTTTTAACGCGCGGCGCCTACGCTTACAATGCGCGCTTTTTGCATCTTTAACAACGAGACCACTATGCATCCGATGTTAAACACGGCCATCAAGGCTGCTCGACGCGCGGGTAATATTATTCTCCGCCATTTAGAACAGCTCGACCGTGTTGCGGTCGAGATCAAGGGACAACAAGATTTTGTCAGCGAAGTCGACCGGCAAGCGGAGGCCGAAATTATCCGGGTGATTCGCGCGGCTTATCCGGACCATGCCATCCTTGCGGAAGAAAGCGGTGAACAGGCCGGGGATGAATATCAATGGATCATCGATCCGCTCGACGGCACGACTAATTTTTTGCATCACTTCCCGCAGTTCGCGGTTTCTATCGGGCTTGAATACCACAAAAAACTTTACCAAGCGGTTGTTTTCGATCCGCTGAAAAATGAATTGTTCACGGCTTCCCGCGGCGCGGGGGCGCAACTCAATGACCGGCGCATCCGCGTCAGCAGTATCGCCAGTCTGGATTCCGCTCTGCTGGGCACCGGATTCCCGTTTAAGTCCAATGAATATTTGGAGGTGTGGATTAATATTTTCCGGAGCTTCGCGGCCTCCACCAGCGGCGTGCGCCGTGCCGGTTCGGCGGCTTTGGACCTCGCCTATGTGGCGAGCGGGCGTCTGGATGGATTCTGGGAAATCGGACTAAAACCGTGGGACATGGCGGCGGGTTGCCTGTTAATTCAGGAAGCGGGCGGATTGGCCGGTGATTTCTCCGGCGGCCAACAGTTTTTAGAAAGCGGCAATCTGATAGCAGGAACGCCGCGCATCTATACAGAAATGCTGCGCCTGATGAAGCCTCATCTTCCTCCGGAATTGCAGTACTAGCAGGATGTTGAAAACCTCCCTCCATGGCCTTTTTCAACATCCTGCTGGACGAATCCTGTTAAGCCGGGGCGTTCGTTTCAGTAAAAACGATATGTTCAAACGAGCCGGTGCGCTCAAGCAATTTCGCCAAATGGACCAGACGAGTTTCTGTTTCCTTTTGCGTTAAATAAATATCGCTGCCCGGCTGATAAGTGCCCCAAGCAGTCAATAAAGTCGCGGGTCTACGCAGAAAAGCGATCGCCGGCAGTAATAAAGCCGGCATAAATTGACCGGTTTGATAAGCGGGTGCCGATGTCTTGACCGCGACCGGCTCGGCCCAAGGCGCCAGCATTTCTACTCCCATTTCCACCGTGGAGGCCTCAGGATTCTTTAACCAGCGCACAAGTCCTATACGCCATTGTTCCGAAGCTTTATCCTGGATGCCTAATAAATCTCCGACACGCACATAAATACCCCCGCTTTCCTTAGAGCGCTCAAGCAATAAGCCGCCTGCGCTTTCATCCTTGATTTGCCATTGGTCTATGCGAAAAAGTTCTTGCGTGTTTGCGCTAAACTCCATCTTAAAAGGCATTTTCTGCCCGATCGCATCCAAATCGACATCGGTCTTATCCGCAGGCGGATCATCCATATCCATGGCGTCAACCGCTTCTACTGTTGTAGGCGCGGAAAGAGCAAAAGGTTTTTGTCCGCTGTTAAAAAAGTGGAGGGCATTAATACCGACGCAAATAGAAAGGCCGCCCTGTTTTTTCGTGCGCGAATACTGGCGGCGCATTTTTAAACCCCAAAACCTGATCATGCGCCTTAGCATGTCCAGACAGGCGCTGCCGATATACTCGGTCCCCAGCTCGAGGGTTTTCATCGATTCTCCTTTCTGCAACCGGTTAACAAACGCGTGCACGGTGCTGGCAAGGCCGATCGCGTTTAAAATGCGCAAATGCGGCGCAGACTGCAGCTTTATATCCCGTGGCAATGCCAACGGCGGAGAATCCGCCGATAGATCGATCAAGAACTGACCAACCCAGCTGGGGACTTCGATCTGATCGCTAATCACCGCTTTGTCGGCCCAAATGTCCAGAAATGCATTAACCTGGTGACACTCGTTTGGAGGCAATTGATAAGGCCCGCACACTCCCAGCAATAGCACCCGCTGATACTGCTTGGCGATGTTCGATTCCTTATCTCCGTCCGCGGTGACCGGCATATGCTGTCTGCCGTTTCTTTCCGCATAGGCATACAGCATATGAATTTCTTTCCACACTCCTACCGGGCAGGGCATATATACTTGATAAGAGCGCAGCAGCACCTCACCGAGACAACGGATGGCGCGTTCAATAGCCAGGCTGATCAGCTCTTTTTTCGACCTTAAATGGCGCGAATTGATATAATCCTGAATAACGTGTTTATACCCATACGCCATTTCTATATAGAGTTGACGCAGAAAATCGGCAAGCTGTCTTTTTTTCGGCGTGAGTGGCAGGGCTAATTTGGAAAAATGGATTTGTAACCCTGCGCAGGCAGCGATAACGGGGCCGCGATATAACTCCATCAATTCCAGGCGATCCTGCATTGCCAGCTTATTGCGGTTTAACGCAACCAGCGATTGGTAAATTCTGTGCGCTGTCTCAATACTGTTGGCAATAGGCAAAGAATCAAGCCAAGCCCGCGCCTGCTTGGGGTAAACTTCTATCGGCCCTACCGATTGTTGCCCTACCGGTAAGGAAAGAACGGGATCTTCCATACGATCAGGTTATTCAGTTGCCGGCTAATAACAAATATAATAACAAATATGCGGCCGCGTAACTGGTTTTCGGTCGGGATTGATTCCGCTGAGCGGTTCGCGGGCAAGGAAAATATTGTGCCAACTAACCAAAGCAAGACGGAGATGAGAAAATGACCTACGTGGTCACTGAGGCCTGTATCAAATGCAAATATACCGACTGCGTGGAAGTCTGTCCGGTGGACTGTTTCCATGAAGGACCAAATTTTTTAGTCATCGATCCGGAAGAATGCATCGACTGCACATTGTGCGTACCCGAATGCCCGGTGAATGCTATTTTTGCCGAGGACGACGTGCCCCCCGAGCAAAAAAAATTTCTGGAAATCAATGCCGAACTGGCGCGGCAATGGCCTACCATTACTGAGCAGAAGGATCCGCCGCCGGATGTGGATGAATGGAAAGACAAGCCGGATAAAATCCAATACCTTGAGCGCTGATTCCGTTCAATTCGTCCGTTATGCGGAGGACCCGCTCCAAAAGCTCGCCGAACTTTTACTAGCACAGCACGCAGCCGACCTGCCGGACCTCAGCCGGCAGGTGGTGCTGTTATCGCATTCCTGCGCTATCCCGCGCTTCCGGCAAATGCTATTAGATGCCGCCACCCAGCGTGGTTGCGAGGCCCTGCTTCCTCCTTTTATCGGCACAATGGAATCCTGGCTGCATTATTTTCAAGACGGCGAAACAAGCGATCTGCTCAGCACCAGCGCGCGCGAAGTGCTGCTGCTGGAAGCGTTGGCGGAACATCCGCAACTTTATAAAACCACTCCCTGGCCTTTCATAGACAGCTTGCTTCGCCTGTTCGACGAACTAAGCGCTAATCACCACGGGTTACCGGACAATCTTACCGGCTTTACTCAGTTGCTGGCTAAAAGCTACGGCATCAATAATGAAAATTGGGGTCCTTTAATGGAAGAGGCGCGCCTGGCGCATAGCCTGTGGCGGGCCTGGCGTCAGCAACTTGAGGACAACGGTTATCAGGATAATGCCTTGATCGCCGGTGACCAGCTAAACCGCAGCCTAAACCAACTCAGCGCGGAAACCCAACTCTATTTAGCCGGCTTTATCCATTTCAACGCGAACCAGGTCGCATGGATTAAGGCCCTGCATGGCCGAAAACAACTGACGCTCTTATGCCATGGTCAAGCCGGGCCGGAAGGTTACCACCCGGATGCGCCTGTGACTGAGCTCGCGCGTGAGCTTGGCGTGCCCGGTATTTCATCGCCTGCAAAAAAAACCGCGTACAGCGAATTTCTCGATCAAGTCTACGCCCTCAATGACGGTGATTTGCAGACGCGAGCACGGCGTATGCGCACGGCGCACCCGACCAGCCCGGCGCGGGACGTGGTCGCTATTTTTGCCGCCGCCGATGCCGAACACGAGGCGCGCGCCATTGATTTGCAAGTGCGCCGTTGGTGGCTGCAGGGAAAACGCAACATCGGCATCGTTACCAATGATCGCAAACTCGCCAGGCGGGTGCGCGCCTTGCTGGAACGCGCCAATATCACTCTCCAAGATGCGGCGGGCTGGCCGCTTTCCACTACCAGCGCCGCGACCCTGCTGATGCGTTGGCTGGATACGGTGGAGCAGAATTTCGCTTATGCGCCTTTAATGGATGTGCTTAAATCTCCGTTCGCATTTGCCGGACTTGAACCTGAGGCGCGAACGACAACGCTTTCCAATTTCGAGCGCGAAATTTTGTCGCGGGAAAATATTTCATCCAATCTTAAACATTATCAACAAAGCCTTAAACGCCACGGCGCGGCGATGGATGCGGCTTGCGGACCGGGCAGCGCGCAAGCGGTTACTGCTTTGTTTAACAAATTAGAATCGGCATCCGGTGTTTTGCTGGCTTTATGCGACCGCAAGCGGCATCCGGCGCCGGCTTATTTAGCTGCTTTAACCGCCAGCCTGCAAGAGTTAAGCGTGACTCCTCATTATACCAAGGACGAAGCCGGCCAACGTTTACTGGCGGAAATCGGGGACATGCAACATGCTGTTTCTCTGCGCCGCCTGTCGATTAACTGGGCGGAATTCCGCGCCTGGCTCGCGCATAATCTGGAACGGCATTATTTCCAACCGTCCATGCAAGGCGGCGGCATCGAGATGATGGGCTTCGCTGAAAGCCGGCTTTATCGATTTGATGCAGTGATTATCGCCGGGGCGCATCAAGATCATCTGCCGGGAGCGGTGGAGTACTCGGCGTTTTTTAATGACCCGGTACGCATACAGCTGGGATTACCGACCACTTTACATCAGCGCTGCACCCTATTCTATGATTTCCGCAGGCTGCTCGAATCGGCCGGGCATGTTTTAATTAGCTTACGGCACGAAGAGGCCGGCAAAAACATAATCCCCAGTCCCTGGCTCGAGCGGCTGCGCGCGCTTCACCGCATGGCTTATGGTAACGAGCTTGAAGCGGTAGAACTGAGGCATCTGGTCGCCTCCCCCCATACCCTCCTGGCTAAACGAGAATCCGGAAAACCGCCTGGACCGGAGGATTATCCCGCGGTGCGGGTTTCCGCTAAGTTAATACCCACCCGTTTATCGGCCTCTGCGCACCAGCGCATGCTGAATTGCCCTTATCAATACTATGCGGTTCATTGCCTTAAATTGGCGGAACGCGAGCCGCTCACCATGGATTTAGAAAAATCCGATTATGGACAACGCGTACATCGTATCCTGCAAGCATTTCATGGCGGCATTGCCGGCCTGCCGGGACCTTTCTCTAAGACGCTTAGCCTGGAAACTTATCACGCGGCAGAAACATTGCTGATGGAAATTTCCCACGCGGTCTTCACGGAAGATATAAAACGGAATTTTTTCGCTAAAGGCTTTCTCTACCGTTGGTTAAAAATTATCCCGGTTTATCTTGATTGGCAGATGCATCGCGCACAAACTTGGAAGTTTATCGCTACTGAATGCGAAGGACATGAAAAAGAATTGAAAGAAATGAACCTGGTATTGACCGGCCGTATCGACCGGCTTGATTATAGTTCCTCGGGATACAGTATTATTGACTACAAAACCGGCGCTATCCCTCATCTTGAGGAAGTTGAATCCGGGGAACACATTCAACTCCCGTTTTATACTTTGTTATTAGCCGGTCCGGTCCGGGAAGCGCTGTTTTTGGCGCTTAATCAGGAAGGAATTAAAGACACGGTACGGGTAGAAGGGGCGACGCTGGGCGCCTTAAGCAGGCAAGTGGAGACGCGGTTAGTGACTATACACCGATCGTTAGCCGCCGGCCGGCCTTTGCCGGCATGGGGGGATGCGCAGACTTGCGCGTACTGTGCGATGGAAAGTCTGTGCCGGAAAGAAATGTGGCGGAACGAGCCGTCAGCCCCGGAGGCATAAAAAAGGCGGCCTAATTTCAGGCCGCCCGCGGGGTGTATATGGAGCACTACCCTTACCCGCCTCCATGCGCATTAAATCTCCTTGCGTTACACACATCCTTGTTGGCATCCTTGCCACTAATAACTATATTCCTTCGCGGAAAAAAAGCAAGACTCATGGAGAATTTAGGGATAAAAAACTTTATCAATTTATACTAAATTATTAATATCAATAACTTACATAATTTTTGCATTTTCAATTTTATGAAAACTTTTACGTCTTACCGGTGACCCTGTGTCTGGCCTCTTAACGCCTCATTTAATCGTCCAGGCGGCCGCCGGGACCGGTAAGACCCGGCTGCTGACGAGCCGCATCCTGCGCCTGTTATTGGCCCAAGTTCCTCCCAGTGGGATTTTAGCCATTACGTTTACCCGAAAAGCGGCCGGGGAAATCCACTTACGGGTAATAGAGCGTCTGCGCGCGATGGCGGAAGCGGATCCCGCCAGCCTAACCCGGCAATTAGCAGAGCTGGAAGTAAACGCCGCTGCCCCGAGCCTACAGGCCGCGCGCGCGCTTTATGAGCGTTTTCTGGCCACGGAATATCCGATGCGCATCACTACCTTTCATGGCTTTTGCCAGGAGATTTTGCGTCGTTTTCCGTATGAGGCCGAAATTAACCCGGGATTTGGGCTGCTGGAAAACACGGCTGAGCTCGAAGCAGCGGCCTGGCGTGCATTACAAATAGAAATTACCGGCAACACGCGCACTCCCCTGGCCGCAGCGCTGGATGTGCTGCTACAAACATTGGGGGGGGTTGCCAATACCCGACAGGCGTTAAACGATTTTCTGAACCATCGCAGCGATTGGTGGGCCTATACCGAAAACCACCCGGATCCGGCGGCGTTTGCTTGCGGGCAATTGCGCAAAACCTTGCATCTTTCTAACAACGAGGATCCCATTGCCGCGTTTATTGCCGCCCCCGGCTTGAAACAAGAGCTGCAACAATATAGCGATTTGCTTAACCGGCATCCGATTCAAACCCATTTAACATTCATACAACAACTTGCGGTGGCGGCCCTGCAAGAAACGCCGCCGCCGGAAAAATACCGATTGATCTATTCGGTTTTTATGACAAATAGCGGCGAGGCACGCCAATTAAACAGAAAAATCATGTCCCAATTGGAGCCTCCGGCGAGAGATAAGCTGATTGCATTGCATGAAAAAATCACAGAGAGGCTTCGCGCTGCGCAAGACGCGGAGCGCAAGCGGCAGACCTTCCATATTTCAGCCGCTTGGTATGCTTGTGGGCAACGCCTGTTACAGCATTACCAGCGCCTGAAATCAGAAAAAAATCTGTTGGATTTTACCGATCTCGAATGGCGGGCTTACCGGCTGTTAAATCGCAGCCACCATGCCGAATGGATTCAATACAAACTGGATCAGCGCATCGATCATTTGCTCGTGGATGAGTTCCAAGACACTAATCCTACTCAGTGGCGACTGCTGCTACCGTTACTCCAGGAAATGGCTGCCGGCAATCCGGAGCGCCAACGCAGCGTATTTTTGGTAGGAGATGAAAAACAATCGATTTACCGTTTCCGGCGTGCCGACGCCCGTCTTTTTTCTCACGTCCGGGCATGGCTGGAAGAAAATCTGCAAGCCGATACCCTTAACCAACACATCTCCTGGCGCTCCTCACCCGCCATCATCCAATTTATTAATTTAGTATTTGATGCTCAAGCTGACGATACGCAACCGTTGCTGCCGGATTTTCGTACGCATGATACGTACCGGCAAGAATTATGGGGCCATGCGGAGCTGCTGCCGCTGATTCCGCAGCAGCCATCTTTATCTATCAACAATGCCGTTAAAGATTTACGCGATCCTTTGTTGCATCCCAGGGAACTACAAGAAGACGAACGCTATCGACGCGAGGGCGAATTGATCGCGCAGAAAATAAAATCATTAGTAGGGAAATTCAGCGTTGGCGAGGGTGACGATGCGCGACCATTGGATTATGGCGATATGTTAATTTTGCTGCGCGACCGCACCTATGCGCAACTCTATGAACAAGCGCTGCGGCGCGCCGGACTGCCGTATACCGGGGTGGGGCGAGGCGGCTTGCTGGAGTCGCTGGAAATCCGCGACCTTATGCATCTATTGCGCCTGTTTATCTCGCCGGACGACGACCTGGCGCTGGCTTCCGCGCTTAAGTCGCCGATCTTCGCCTGCACGGATATGGAAGTAATGCGCCTTGCGGAAATCGCCCAAGACCAGGCAATGGAAACTTCTTGGTTGAAACACCTGCAGCAATTAGACCTTGATCCGTCTTCCGACGCCAACCTGGCGCGCGCGCAGTATCTACTCAACCAATGGATTTCACTGGTGGATAGAATCCCGGTGCACGATCTGTTGGACCGTATATTCAATGAAGGTAATATCATCGAACGTTATGTAAGCGCCGCGCCGGAACATCTTAAGTTGCGGGTTGAGTTTAATTTAAACCACCTGCTGGCATTGTCGCTGGAAACAAATAGCGGGCGTTATCCCAGCCTATCCCATTTTTTGAGTCAACTGGAAATCACCGGAAATAATGAGGAGGCATTCACCACGCCGGCTCGGAGCGATCAGCAGCAGATCCGGCTCATGACCATACACGGCGCCAAGGGGTTGGAGTCCCCGGTCGTGTTCTTGGCGGATGCGGCGCGCGATTTCAAGCGCGACAAAGGTTGGCGCGCGCTGATTCATTGGCCGGTCAATGCCGAGCGGCCGTATAATTTTCATCTTACCGGTAAAAAAGAAGATCAAGATCCGGTCAGCCGCAAGCTCATTAATGAACAGGGAGCCGCCGCCGATCAGGAGGAAATCAACTTACTTTACGTGGCGCTTACCCGCGCCAAACAAATGTTGTTTATTTCCGGGTGCGAACCTGCGCGAAAAAATCGCGGTTGGTATGGTTTGATTGAACAACGCGTTAGAGCGGCGGCTGACAACATCGCCGGCATTGAGATCCAACACATTTACGATAAAGACGGAAAAATAGTGAACACCCACGGTAACCTAAAATATGGGTTACCCCGCGTAGTGGAAACGGCGGAAAAAAAACCATCTCTTGAGGAAGTTACCATCGACCCCGCGCTGACCGTGCCCCTGCCGATTGAGAACGACGTATATACGCGTTATTCGCCCTCACAAACTTACGAAAGCGGCAGGCAAGACGGATCGCCTGATGCGCAATCGAGCCCACAGGCGCAGCAGCGAGGTATAGTGATTCACCGCATCCTGCAATTATTGACCGGCAAGAAAGACCGGACGGCAATCTGGCAACAGGTTCAATCAGACTGGAGTGGAGTCTCGGCTAAAGAAGACCTGAAAAGCTACTGGATGGAAGCCTGCCGGGTGGTTGATCATGCCGCGTTTCGCAGCTTGTTTGATTCCTCAACTTACGATCGGGCCTATAATGAAATGCCGATTTTGTATCGCCAAGGCACGCACGATATTTACGGCATCGTGGACCGCCTTGTGTCCAATAAAGAACGCCTGATTCTGGTGGATTACAAAACACATGCGCAAGCCACGCCTGAAAATATCGCTGAGTTGGCTGCGAACTATGTTGAGCAAATGCGATTATATGCCGCGGGAATACGCAAACTCTGGCCGGAAAAACATTTACAGGCGCTGCTGCTTTTTACCGCCTGCCGTGCAAGCGTAGAAGTGCCGCTAGCGGGCTGCTGAAAAAGCCCACGCATGAGCTTTTTCAGCAGTCTACTCACGTTGATTGCTGTCAGATTCCTCGCTACGTTCGGAACGACAAATACGATTTAATCAGGACTCCCCTCGCCTGTTATTCTATTTAGCCTTAGCCGCGGTGTCGCCCTTGATGCCCAGCATGCTTAATAAGTTTGCCGCCGGCATATAGCCGGGAACGATTTTTCCATTATCCAGCATGATAGTCGGCGTGCCGCTAATACGTAGAGTTTGGCCTAATTCATAATGCTGCTTGACCGGATTGGCACAGGTTTTCATCTCGATTTTACCACCCGCTGTAAGCGTGCCGATCGCCTTTGCCGGCTCTTTGCTGCACCAGGCCGCCACCGAACGGTTATAGGTGTCGGAGCCAACCCCGGCGCGCGGGAAAAGAAGATAGCGGACCTTGACGCCTTCCTTCACTAATTGCGGGACTTCGAGGTGCAGTTTAGCGCAATAAGGGCAATCCACATCAGTAAAAACAGTGATGCTGTGTTTAGCATTTGCCGGCCCCATCACCACCATATTATCTTCGCCGATGGCATCAACCGCATGCTTAATAAGCCCACTGCGCTTGACCGCACTGAGATTTAACCGCGTACCGAGATCGACTAAATCACCCATAAAAAGAAATTTTGCATCGGCAGTGACATAGATCACCTGTAAATCCGCCACGACTTCATATAGGCCGGCAATTGGCGAAGGTTTAATTTCGCCGATCGAGACGTCAGGCATGGCTTTAGTCAGCGCTTGCTTAATCGCCTGCAAGTCAGTACCGGCAAACGCAGGAGTGGCGAGAAAAAACCATGAACTTGCTAATAAGATACGGAGCATAAAAATCCCTGGTGGTTAAACGCTTAATGTGCGATAGATCTTTGCTAACAGGTTGTTGAAAAAGTCCATCCGTGGCCTTTTTGACTCGGACCATCCCTGGTCCTCGCCCTACGGGCGCTACCAGGTAGCGCCCAATTTCTCTCCCGGAGAAATTGTCAACAAGCAAAGCAAAAAGCGTGGTTTTTGCTTTGCTTCATTGTTCAAACACTTAGCGTGTTTAAACAATGGCGGTACTTCCCTATACCGCACCGCAGGGTGGCTGAAAAACGAGTTTTTCAGCACCCTGCTAAGATCGAATCAGGCTTTGTAACATTATTATGACTACGAAGCCCGTTTTATTCACGAAAATTAATATATTGCAAAGGCAACCCCAGCTTTTGCTGTCGCAAAAGCGCAATCACAGTCTGTAAATCGTCCCGTTTCTTGCCGGTAATGCGCACCCGGTCGCCTTGAATGGCGGCCTGTACCTTGAGCTTAGAGTCTTTAATCAGTTTTACAATCTTCTTAGCCAATTCCGTATCAACCCCCTGACGTACGGTCATTTCCTGGCGCGCCTTGTTACCGCCCGCTATTTCCACCTTATCGGCGTGAAGACAACCAATATCTACGCTGCGTTTGCTTAACTTAAGCTGCAGAATATCACGCGCCTGACCGATCTTAAACTCATCATCGGCAAATAAAATCAACTTACCGTCTTGCTGCTCTACGCGCGCATTGCTGTCTTTAAAATCGAAGCGGTTGCTGATTTCACGGTTAGCCTGATCCACCGCATTACGCACCTCCTGCATATCCACTTCCGAGACCACGTCAAAAGAAGGCATAGGTAAAGCCCCTAGGAAGATCGCAAAATTCCCCACTAAATTCGAAGGTAATTCTATACCTAGACACGCTAATTGCACTAGTGCATTAGGGAAAGATTCGTGACCATCCGAACAGTTGTCGACGTGAAACTAAACTACAATATATGTAGGAACATGGCTAATCGACAACGGAAACAGCGATATCAATGATGACATATCTAGAAACTCTTTTAGAAGTGGCAAAAGCCTCTATCTTTATAGTGCACCGTAACGGGACGATCGAACCGGTGACTCCCACAGGGATAAGGATCTTCGCTCGGGCTTTCGGCTATGAAGCCGAAGAATTCGAGAGAATCCCCATCTACGAATTGCTGCCCGCCGCGTTTTCTAAAAAAGTCGACGCCGATGGTTCTGTATATGCTGCACCCAATCCCCTCTATTTGGACGGGGAATCGCACGAAATCACGGCAACACGCAAGAATAACGAAGAATTTCAGGCGACAGTCCTGATTAGGGAAGCAACCCTAGACAGCGGTGAGGCTGTCTATATTGTTAGAGTACGGGATGTCTCTCAACGCCAGCGGCTGGAAAACGAACTGGCATCGCGCAAGCAACGCCTCGAAGTCATATTAAACGTGGTCTCGGCGGCGATCATGAGCGTGAACCAAAACGGCGTCATAGAAACCTTTAATCCCGCGACCGAGCAAATCTTCGGCTATGATACGCGCGAGCTGGAAAAGCTTTCTATAGATCAATTACTTCCCGCGTTGTTCTCGAAGGATGGCGGCAAAAAAGTGGGGCTTATTGTCTCAGAATCAGCTCGGTTCGGTGGCAAAACCCAAGAAGTTATGGCCGTACGGAAAAATAATGTGCAATTCCCGGTGGAAGTGACGCTGGTGGAGGTCGCTTTAAATGATCAAGCGATTTATGTCATCAGGGTACGCGATATTACCGAACGCAAAGGCATGGAAAACGAATTGCGCGCGCGCCAACAACGCCTGGAAACGATTCTACAAAACGCCGCCGAAGGCATATTAACCTTCGATCAGCACGGCGTCATCGAGAGCTTTAACAATGCCGCGGAAAAACTATTCGGTTATAAAGAGCAGGAGATTATCGGCCAGCCCATGAATCTGTTGATTCCAGCCGAGGCGCGCGATGCGCGTGAAGGCTATCTGGAGCACTTTATGCGCGCGGAGATCAAGCGGTTGATCGGCCATGAAACCGAGATTACCGGCCGGCATAAAGACGGCACTAAATTCCCCATGGCGCTTAAGATCAGCACATTAACGCTCGAAGGCAAACAACTCTATACCGGCCTGGTCGCCGACATCAGCGAACGCAAGGCGCTGGTCGAGCACTTAAAGAACATGGCGGAACACGACGGCCTCACCGGCCTTTATAACCGCGGCTATTTACAGGCTGAATTAGAGCGCGTGGTGGAACGCGCCAGGCGCGCCGGCGGCCAGAACTATGCTCTTTTCTATATCGATCTCGATAATTTTAAGTACGTGAACGACACCTTAGGCCATGCCGCGGGTGACCGGGTATTGATCGAAGTCGCGGCGATCCTCCATAAGCGCGCGCGCAAGAGCGATATGATCGCCCGCCTGGGCGGCGATGAATTCGCGGTGCTGCTGTACAATACCAGTCCGGAATTAGCGGTACAGGTAGCGGAATCCTTCCGCGAACAGATGATGAATTACACCTTCAAGCAAGCCAGCGAGCGGGTGGACATCGGCTGCTCCATCGGCGTCGGCATGATTACCTCGGCTACTAAATCCGCCACCGAAAGCATGTCACAGGCCGACATCGCCTGCCATTTCGCCAAGCGCGAAGGCCGCAACCGGGTACACCTGTTTAAACCCGCCGATGAGGCCGGGTTTGTCAGCATGTCGCTCGATATGGGCTGGTCCCGGCGCATCCGCGAAGCGATTAAAGACAACCGGTTTATGCTCGCCTGTCAACCGATCGTCCATACCCAGACCGGCCGGATTGATTCTTACGAAGTGCTGATCCG
>DATGVQ010000148.1:0-7811 GCA_035300145.1 Acidiferrobacterales bacterium
AGAGTTTGATCGCTTATTGGGAGATCGTATTCCAAAGTGACTTCTGTTCTGTCGTCGTGCTCGTTTGGCACATTGACATTTATTTTTCGATTTCAATGGCCAATTCTTTGCCGGTATTTAATATAGCCCTTTCTACATAAATATCCATTTTAATCATTTTTTCATTGGGATCTGCATCAGAGCCGCTCTTTTTTTTATTTATAATTTCTATTGTATGAAAATTCTTTTTGATCTCGTTTATCACATCCCCACAATCATCAAAGAGGTAACCGCAATATCTTTCTTTTGATATTTGATCATGGCCAACGCCTTTGACACTGATGTTGTATGTCAGCTCGGCTGTTATCTTCACCGGTTGCTTTCCTACCGCTTCATCTCTCCTTTTATATTCACCGATGCTGGCTGAATTGAAATATACACAACCACTAAGAAATATAGTCGTGTATGATAAGCGCGATTCTCATTTGATCTCTTTTCATGTTATCGAACCGGGTAAACGCGGCCTACAAATATGCGTCATTTTTGACGCATAGCATCATGAATAATCATTAACTCATTAAGCTAGGTTAGTATAAGAACAGCTCAGAATTACGCAATACCTAGAGAAAACTCCCGCTCAGGCGAGATAAAATCTAAGTTATTGAATTATACTGTCGCAAAGGCGAGTCGAGCCACTCTTACTGCTTGAAAGAGCGATAGCGCGCTATAGTAAGGGCGCTTGACCCACTACTACTGACCCGCAGGATGATTTTTAATCTTTGAATAACATCGACGACTACCATCGTGGTTAAAGCGTTATACTTAAGCTGACGGTAGGTCAGCGAGGGCATGCATTTCCAGCATAATGATGCATCATTACGTGTCTATCTTTTTGTCCCCTCGCTATCTCTCGACACTAGTTCATCCCGCAAGATCAGAAACCCAGGGTCCGCTGCGATCCCAGGTTTCACTTGCGCGCCATGCCACGCGCTAGTTCTTACTCCTTGAATGGGCAATCGATTTTTGACCATTCCCGCCATCGCGCTACCGAATTTCAACTTAAGAGGAACCGAGGCGCTTGATGGTGCGGTCAGCGATGGTGTGAGCGTCTGGCGCGCTTGTGCTACGCTGTTCGCGCCGGCATGGAGGTAGGTGCACCCAATCCCTCGATTCCGGCAGAGCGATATCCATTTCATAGGGGATACTGTGCAAGCACTGTTTGCAGCGCCAATCCGCGCGGCGTGCTTTATCGCGCTGCTGACGGCTGCCGGCGGCGCGCCGGCGGAGCAAGCTTTTTCGTTTGCGACGACGCCTGGCAAGCTGCCGAAAGACGTCGTGCCGCTAAGTTATGAAATCCGCATCCAGCCCGACCTCAAGACGTTAACCACAAACGGCTCGGAACGCATCGAGATCGAGGTCCGCCAGTTGGTGGATCGGGTCGTTCTCAATGCCTTCGAGCTCGCAATCGCGAGCGCATCCCTGGAGACCGAGCCGTCCATAGCGCTCGCGATCAGTCAGAACCAGGATGAACAGACCGCGACCCTACAGCTTCCGGCGACGTTGCGGCCGGGAAAGTACTGGCTGAACCTCGAATTTTCCGGCAAGCTGCAGGCACAGCCGGAAGGGCTCCATTTCGTTCGATATGCGGTACCGGGGGGAGCGGAAAAAACCTTGCTCACGACCCAAATGGAACCCACCTACGCGCGCCGCGTGTTTCCCTGCTGGGACGAACCCGTGTTCCGCGCGCGCTTTAACCTGACGGCGGTCGTGCCGCAAAACCAAGCGGCGGTTTCCAATACGCCTATCATCCGCGAGCGGCCGCTCGCGGACGGCCTTAAGGAAGTGACGTTCGCGCCCACACCGGCAATGGCGAGTTATCTGGTGGTACTGGTCGCGGGCGAACTCGAAGAACTAAAAGACAGCGTCGACGGCATCGAATTGCGTATCTTGACGGCGCAAGGCAAGCGCGAGACCGCGCGTTACGCCATGGACGTGACGAAAAAGGCACTGGCCTACTACAACGACTATTTCGCCAGTAAATATCCGTTGCCCAAGCTCGACCAGATCGCCGTCCCCGGCAGTATTCCCGGCGCGATGGAAAATTGGGGCGGCATCACCTACAACGAATCGCGCCTGCTATACGATCCCGGCGCGAGTTCCCTGCAAACCAAGCAGGGTATCTTCTCGGTAGTGGCCCATGAAATCTCGCATCAATGGTTCGGCAATCTGGTAACCATGGCGTGGTGGGACAACCTCTGGTTGAACGAGGGCTTTGCCCAGTGGATGAGCAGCAAGGCGTCCGACCGTTTCAATCCCGAGTGGGGCGTGTGGCTGCGCAACCATCAATACACCGAGGCAGTGATGAGCAGAGATGCGCGCAAGTTCACGCACCCGATCCAACAGCCCATCACCAACGAAGCGCAGGCGGTGGATGCATTCGACGAAATCACCTACGGCAAGGGCCAGGCGTTTTTGCGCATGCTGGAAGATTATTTAGGTGAGGCGACTTTTCGGCGCGGAATCGAAAAGTACATCGCCACCCACCGCTTCTCTAACACCACCACCGCCGATCTGTGGTTGGCGCTGGAGCGGGCTTCCGGCAAGCCGGTAAGGACGCTCGCAGCCGGTTGGACCGAGCAACCGGGCTTTCCCATCGTCAAGGTGAGCAGCACCTGCGTCGCCGGCAAGCGCAGGGTTAAACTGCAACAGGGGCGCTTTACGCTCGATGATCCGCAAGCCGCCTCGCTGCTGTGGAAAATCCCGGTGGCACTGGCCGATGGGAAATCGGCGGAACGAGCGGTGCTGCTCGATAAAGAGACCGCCGTGTTCGAGTATGGGGACTGCTCCGGCGTGCTGCGCGCCAATGCCGGCGATACCGGTTATTACCGCGTTCAATACGAGCAACCCCTGTTTGATCAACTGCAGACGAACATCAACCAGCTACGGACGGCGGACCGGCTCAAGCTTTTAAGCGATACCTGGGCCTTGGTGGAGGCGGGCCGCGCCTCCTCACCGGCGTACCTGGAATTGGTCGGCGCGCTGAAACAGGAAAAATCATTGCATGTATGGGAACAGATCCTGAGTGTATTACTGTTCGTCGACCAGCTACAGCAGGGCGAGGCGGGACGGGGCGCATTTCATGTTTATGCGCGCGCGCTGCTAAAGCCGGAATTGAAGCGTTTGGGCTGGGAGGGTCGAGAGGGCGAGGGCTATGAGACCACACAGCTGCGCAGTCGCCTCGTCGCCGCCTTGGGCCGACTCGACGACCCCGAAGTTTTGCAAGAAGCTGACCGGCGGTTTAGCCAATTTATCGAACGGCCGGACAGCCTGGTTCCCGACCTGCGCGAACCGGTGCTGTTCACCGTGGGCCGTCACGCGACGCCCGCCGTCTACCAGCAACTGCACGCGCTTGCGCGACAAGCGTTGCGCCTCGAAGACAAGCAGCTTTACTACCACGCTATACAGCAGGCGTTAGCGCCCGAACTCGCCAGGCAAACCTTGGCGCTTTCTTTAATAGATGAAATGCCCGTGCGGGAAGCGACGAGCAATCCGGCGCGGGTCGCAAAGGCGGGCGAGCAGGGCACATTGGTGTGGGACTTCGTACAGCATAACTTCAAGGCCCTGCTGGCGAGGGTTTCATTTTATGGCCGCAATTATTATGTTGCCGACATCATGGATGCCTTTTCCGATGAGGCGCGTGCCGACGAACTCGAGGTGTTCGTCAAGGCACATCTGCCGGCGGGCGCCGTCCCCGTGGCCGCCAGAACCGCGGATGCGATCCGCCATCGCGTCATGATGAAAAGACGGGAATTGCCGGTCATCGATCAGTGGGTCAAGAGTAAGGGTTACACCGGCTAAGCGCAGTCCCGGTTGGCAAAACTGAATATATATCTTCATTTAATGTCGAATACGGGCAATGGCGTGGGGCAATCGGCTCGCTAAGCTCGCATTAATTCGGGTATTACCATACCAGCCTACCTTTAGCCGCAATGAATCGCCGCGTCGATGGGGAAAACCGGCGAAAATCCACCGCCTAAGGTACGAAAATTGGTGGTCTGCCCTTGATACAACCGCGCGCTTACGAGCTGCACGTTTCCAGCATACACGTAATTGCGCAGATCCGTTTTGAACGTCTCCAGAGCGCCGTCGATTTTGATATTGCGCTTGCTTGGCGGCACCAGCGCCTGGGCCACATATTCACCATGCACGATTTCCCGCCAGACGCGCTTGGTTAGCTTGTCGCCGCGATAGGCCGCGCGGCTGCCATAACCGGCTGCCGGTTTAAAGAATAAGCGGCGCCGGTTTTGCCAGAGCGTGTCGCTATTCGCATCTGTGACCAGAACGGTTTTGGCGATACCGGAGAGCAGTGTTGCCTGCACGGGTTGCGGCACGCCGAGATCGGCCAAGCTGACCGTGTCGGTTAACGCTGCCAGATTGCGTTTATTCGCATATAAAGCATGCGCGCGCGGGTGCGGCGTGAGCACGACTTGACCTTTGCTATAGGCGTGACGCAAATTCTGATGCGCCGGTTGTGCCAATGAGAAGTCAGTGAGGCGGTTATAAATCATGTCGATATGCTGATTCTTAAGCCATAAGCCGTCCCCGCGCAGGGTTAGACCTTGCGGCGCCGCAATGAGTGTATTGACGCCTCGACAATTAAGCATTTGCCGGAAGAGCAGAAATTCCGGATAGAGATATTGTTCTTCCGGCTGATCGTCGATGATGGCGATGCATTTGAGTGGTTGCGCGCCGCGCTGGCGCCGCCATTCAGCGGTAAACATGTCCCAAAACATCTGCTCTAGTTGATTGATCGAGGCGGTCGTGGTCACGACGGCTTTAAGCGCCTCACAACAAACCTGCTGCGCCCGCGCCAGCACCAAATTCAAGAGCGCGCCGCCGGCATTGGTATTGATCTCGATTAACTGCGGGCCATCGCTACCAAGATGAAAATCATAGCTGATAAAAATACCCAAGGGGCCGTGGGATACGCGCGCGATCCCGGGCGCCCACTGCAGAACTTTTTGCTGATAAGCGGGCAAGGCGATGACTGTTTCTATCGCCCGAATAATGTCGGCCATGCGTGCGATATGGTGACGCGACACGAACACCGGGGTGGCGGAAAACAGGTGCGGGCGCGTTTCGATAATGGAGCGGTAAAGGTCCGGTATCTTAAGGCTTTCTAATTCATGGCGCAGGGCCTCGGCATCGAGGCTGGTGCAACGGCAATCGCGGTTAAGGAGCTCGGCTGGCGCTAACATGACTTGTCCGTCCAAATCTAACTTTGAATTCTGAGATGGTGGCCAGGGGCGGAATCGAACCACCGACACGCGGATTTTCAGAACGTAAAAAAAGAAACCTACATGAGGCAGCATGGTTTATCAAGAGTTTAGACGCGTGGATTTTCGGTCTAGGGCATGCTGAATTAGCTTAGATCAGCCCGGTAGCGCGCTTAGGCATGAATCCGGGTTGAAATGCAAAACGGCGTTCTTTTGCTTCTCACCGGGCCGAAGCGTGCGCTTTTCATACCAGAAACCCTGACGGAGGGTAAACGGACATACATTGCTAGGGGCTTGAAGCTCAACATGATTCAATTTGACCGCGGCTTCCATGTCGGCGAGCGGTAAAAGGCTCATAACGGGAGGGTTCTCGCGAAACGAGCTGACCGTTGACATCCTACGTCTAGATTGCGCCAATCCTGGTGGCACGGACAGTGACAGGCGTCCACGATCCCTCCTGTTAGCGTCGCAACTGGCCGCAGTCGATCCTCCACTGGTGCCGTCTCACGGCGCTTGACTCGGGCAGCACGGGCCGCGCATGATCACGGACGATTGCGCCATTGCGTATTGGTCAGTCAGAAGGAGTATGGGGACTCCGAGCAGCTTATTCCGGTCCCTTATTCCTTACATAGACGGAGCGCGGGAATTGGCCATAACCGAAGAACGCTACTCGCTCGATTGCTGGGATAAAGGGCTTTGTCCGTACTGCGGCAAACTATTCCCTGAAACGCGGCGAGTTGGATCAGGCCAAAAGAAAAAAGCTGGTTTCTGCAGTTTGGAGGGCTATGCCGAATACTACAAGCTTGACATCCGGGAACGCCTCAGACGATTTGTCGGGTCGGGCGCCACGGAAAAATGAGTCACTGCCGGGCTTCCACGACGAATCTGCGGAGGATTCGGAGGGCACGAGTCACTCGACTGGGATTTTGCCTTTGCAGGAACTACAACATCTGGTCAAGGTGACCAGGGAGATTATTGCGGTAGAAGAAATCCAGGATGATCAATTTCAGCCGGCGAGCCTAGATCTTCGGTTGGGGCCCGTCGCGTATCGCGTGCGTGCTAGTTTCCTGCCCGGGAAGGAAACAAACGTTGAACAAAGGCTCAAGGACCTGGCAATGCACAAGATGGACATCAGCAACGGGGGAGTGCTGGAGCGCGGTTGCGTCTATATTATTCCGTTACTTGAGCGCCTATCGCTGAAGAAACGCATGTCGGCAATAGGCAACCCGAAGAGTTCTACTGGTCGCCTCGATATATTTACTCGTCTCATTACCGATTATGGCACAGAATTCGATCGAGTCCGAGAACAGTATAAGGGACCCCTCTATGCTGAAGTATCACCGCGAACCTTCAGCGTGTTGGTGCGCAAAGGTTCAAGACTGAGCCAAATCCGAATACGCCGCGGCAATCCACCCAATACTGACGAGGCATTGAGGCGCTTGCAGCAGGAAGTTGAGCTCGTGGAATCAATTAGCGGGGACCAGATCCGCAAGGGTGTTCCGGTCTCCGTCGACGTGCGGGGAGACAAGTCCGGGCTCATCGGCTACAAAGCGAAGAGTCATGCCGGGCTGATTGACATAGACAAGGTTCGACATTACGACGCACTGGACTACTGGGAACCGATCTACGCACCCCCGCGTGGTGGATTGGTATTGGATCCTGCAGATTTCTATATTCTGGCATCGCGGGAACCCGTGAAGGTTCCCCCGACTCACGCAGCGGAAATGATCGCCTACGATACGTTAGTCGGAGAGTTTCGAGTTCACTATGCGGGTTTCTTCGACCCCGGTTTCGGTCATCCCGATGCGGACGGCGAAGGATCTCGGGCGGTTCTGGAAGTCCGTTCTTATGAAGTTCCGTTTGTAATTGAACATGGCCAAGTGGTCGGCCGGTTGACCTATGAGCGTCTGACCGCAACACCCAATCGGCTCTACGGCAGCAACGCGAACTCATCGTACCAACGTCAAGGAATTGCGCTGAGCAAGCACTTCAAGCCATCACATCCTTCCGAGTTCGGCCGGCGTCTGTAGAGGATCCTCGACATACATCCCCATGGAGGTTCTAAAGGATGTAGGCTATTTAGCCCATCTACGTTATGCCATTTCCCTTTAGGAAGAAAACGGCCCGGAGTTACTAGTAGGCCGGGATGCTGTAAAAGGAAGACAACACCGTTGGGGAGGAAGCTACGGAGGTAACGCAAGTTATTGAAAATTTGGTGGCCAGGGGCGGAATCGAACCACCGACACGCGGATTTTCAGTCCGCTGCTCTACCAACTGAGCTACCTGGCCGTAGGCTGGCGGCATTATAAGTTAAGTTGGACGAAATTGTAAAAAATCAAATCCGGTTGCGATTTTTACTGAGGCCATTAATGGCTGGAAGGCGGCACGTAACCGGTGGGGGACTCGGAGCCGCTGCCGAAGAAAAATTTTTCCATTTCCGTTTCTAGGAACTTGCGCGCCTTCGGGTCGATAGGGGTGATGCGGTACTCATTGATCAGCATGGTTTGATGCCCGAGCCATGCGTGCCACGCCTCTTTCGATACGTTCTCGAAAACT
>DATGVQ010000149.1:0-16435 GCA_035300145.1 Acidiferrobacterales bacterium
ATACGTTCTTTGCCAAATCTAACCCCACTACTGTAATCTTGTTCATGGATGCCTCCTCTCCTGTTCAGTGGTGTTTAACATCTTCCACTTTGGCACATCTGATGCCGTAAGGGTGGGGGGGCGTCCATATCATTAACCTACATGGAACTGCCTCGCCCTTAGACGCAGGAACCTCTGATCACGTTGATTGCGGTCAGATTCCGCGCTCGGAATGACAAATATGACTTAATCAGCGTTCCCCTGCCAACTCCTATCATTTTGTTCCCTGCTGTAAAACAATCTGCTCGTACAATTTAACCCATTTATCCTGCTCATCGAGCAACATCACCGGATCGATAAATTTCACTGTGCCGGCTGGATAGCTAGCGAGTTTCTTGCTGGCAGGAATACTGTCTAACTTTAACAAAAGCGGCTGTACGTCGCTCAACATGAAATCGTAAAACAATAAAGCCGCGTGCGGATGGGGTGCTTTCCTTGCAATCGCAACGCCGCTGACGCGCGCAATCGTCGGTGGAATCACGAACCATTCGATAGGCGCCGCTTTTTCTTTTTTCAAACGGTCGATCAAATAGCTGTAGGTCGATAAAGCAAGAGGGATTTCGCCGGAAGCAACCAGGCTGATCAAAAGCGGGTGGCCTTTGCGCACCGACGCGCCGTTGGTAGCGATTAACTTTTTAAACAGCGCGAGCCCCTTTTCTTCACCCCGCTCCTTCATCAAAGTAGCGAACCAGTCGACATTGGCCGCTTCGATGCCTAAACGGCCTTTCCATCTCGGATCAAGCAAATCTTCATAGCTTTTTGGCAACTCCTCCTGCTTCACCTTGTCGGTATTGTAGGCCTGCACAAAAATATTCAGGCGGGCGCCCACCCATTCGTGGTGCGGCGGAACTGCCTGCGGGATGAGATCGGCGGTATACGGTGATTTGACTGGTTGCACTAATTTCTCGCGGTGTAACGATTCCAATTCCGGGCTATTGGTTTCCACCACATCCACATTAAATCGCCGCCCTTGCGCTTCGGTTATGGTTCTTTGCAATACGTTCTCCGAGCTGGACCGCCAAATATTCACCTTGATGCCGTATTTTTTCTCAAACGCCTCTGCGATCAGGGTTGTGTGCTCCAAAATCATGGTTGCGTAAAGATTAAGCGACCCTTCTTTCTTTGCGCCGGCAAGCAGCCGCTGTTGGCGGTCCGCGCCTTCATAAACAGCGATTTCTTCCAACACGGAAACGGGGTTAACGGCAGCAACCCGGATTGAATCGTCGGTATTTTTTTCCGCGGCAGCCAGGACCGTTGAGTTAGCCATAATTAAAACAGCGGCGATGGCGATCAGAAAAATAAACCGGCGCTGTGTTATTCCGCCGCGGGCAATACTTATCATTTTCTTTTCCCCCTGGGATCGTCGCGTACGCGCCATTTCGTTTTTCCCTTTATCCTACGCTCGCAGATTTTATTTGAAAATCAGCGATTTAATGGTTACCGGCACCGTGTGCGAAGGCTCCAGCCTGCGCCCGATATCGATAAAATCAAAATCCTGCAGAGTGATGCCGTCAATAACGAGCACCGGACTGCCGATATGGCCCTCCTCGTGCAGCAGCGCTCCCAGCGTTTGCGCGATATCGCCGTCTAAAACAATGATGATCGGTTTGCCTTGGAGAATGGTCGCCCATAACGCCTGTTCGATCCCCCGCATAAAGGCCGCTATCCGCTCATAAGACGGCGCGCCGCGCCAGCGGAAGGCCAGCGCCACCTGGGTCTCGCCTTCGATTAAATCGAACGCCCGGAAGTGATCGCGGATCGACTGCGCCAAGGCGTCGGCGTCGATGATGGGCCCGAATTCATAATTCGGCTGCAATACCTGTAAATTTCTGTGCGGCAACAGCGAGGAGCTGGAAATATAAATGGTATTGCCGCTGACCTGGACGCTATGTTCGGAAGCGCCGACCACGGTCGCGCGGATGCACTCGCCCGCCGGCAGCAACGGCCAGGGGAAATCGCCTGTTTGTATTTTTCCGCGCAAGGCCTGGCCGAGAAATTTTCCCAAATCGCCGAAATCCAGCTCTTCCCGGGCGTACACATATTCACCCACGCCGCCGGAGAACATCACGCCGCCGATGCCCTGGATATTTTCCAACGGGGCGGTCAGATAAAGCTGCGCGATTTCGGGCGGCAACGGACGCGTTTGAATGGCGGTGATAATCGCCTGCGCCATCCAGGCGGTTAATTGCCGCAATTGCCCGCTACTGGCGGTATCCCCCAGTTTCCAAGAAAAACCCAATTGGCCGGCCAAATATTTTCCACCCGGATCCAGGCGCACGATGCGCTGTTTATCGTCGACGACCAGCAGGCGGCCGCCTACATAGATGGCCGCGGTTTCGAGCACGCGGCCGTTTTCCACCACCGCCAGCTTAGTGGTGCCGCCGCCGATATCGATATTGAGAATGCGCTCGCCGCGCTCATGCGAAACCAGCGCCGCGCCGGAGCCATAAGCCGCGAGCCGCGCTTCCATATTATGGCCGGCGGTCGCGCACACGAACTCGCCGCCTTGTGCGGCCAATAGGTCGCCAATCGCGCGCGCATTATGCCGGCGGATCGCCTCGCCGGTCAGGATAACGATGCCGGTATCAACTTCTTCCGGCCTGAAACCGGCCGCCTCATAGGCATCGGTAATAATCTTTCCGAGCGCTTTGTCATCGATTCTTTCTTCATCGAGATAAGGAGTGAGGGCGACCGGCGAGCGGTAAATGGGTTCTCTGGAAATGACGATATAACGGCTCGACAAATCCTCGCCCATGCGTCTTAATTTCAACAGCGAGAAAATAACTTGCGTGCCGGCGGAACCAATATCGATGCCGACGCTCTTGAGGGACACATTATCCTGGACCCAGAGCGCGTTATCTTCCAGCCTGCCGATATCGCCATACTCGAGATCATGATCGTCGCCCAAATGTGGATGATCGTGGTCGTGATCATGTCCGTGGTGATAGCCATGTCCATGCCCATGATTATGTCCGTGATGGTGGTCTTCGTCATGCATAAAAATAAAAATGATTGAATAGATACGTTAAATATAAAGAATCGCCGGTTTGCGCGCTCATAAACCGTTTAGGGCGGCGCAATGCCTGAATGACGATCTCTGTTCAACAACCTGCTAGCAGGGTGCTGAAAAACTCGTTTTTCAGCACCCTGCGGTGCGGTACAGGGACGTACCGCCATTTTTCAAACACGCTAAGTGTTTGAAAAATGAAGCAAAGCAAAAACCACGTTTTTTGCTTTGCGCGTTGAAAAAGGCCACGGATGGACTTTTTCAACAACCTGCTAGATCTTAAATGACTCAAGCGTTTCCGGCGCGAACAATTTCTCCGGCGTGAGCAGTTGCTTGGAGAGCCCTTGTTCAAAAGAATAGCGCAGAAAAGTGCTTAAGGTATTTTTATTAACATCAAACCCATAAGGCCAAAAATCGAGCCCCAATTCTTTGCGCGCCTCTTCCACGTGCGCCGTCAACCAGGGCAGCATGGTTTTTAGCGCCGCGGTCTCATACAGATCTTCGTAAGTCTGTTTCTGCGCCGCGCAAAAGGCCTTAAAAAGCGATTGCGCCGCCCATGGATATTGTTCATAGATCTCGCGCCGAATTACCACCGTGTGCATGATCGGAAATATCCTGGTGGTACGGAAATACTCTTTTTCCACCGGCACATAATTTTCGAACAGCCGCTTCACCTTCCCGGAGCTACGGGTAAACGAGGACGGCATACGGGCGGTATATAAGGCGTCGATTTCGCCGCTTTCCAGCATTGCCGACAATGTTTGGTTTTCGCCGATACGCTCAACCCGGATATCCGGCGGCAGATTCAACTTCAGCTTTTCCGGGCGGCCCGGTTCTTCTTCACCGCCGGTATAATAGGTAACGCTGTTGACCGGCACACCGTAATGATCGGAAAGAATGCCGCGTATCCACACCGGCGCGGTCATTTGGTATTCCGGATTGCCGATCCGCTTACCGATCAAGTCCTGCGGTTCTTTAATACCGCTTTTTGCATTGATGTAAATACAGGAATGACGAAAGAACCGGGAGGGAAACACCGGGATCGCGATAAAGGGTTTGTGCTCGGTAAAAAGGGAAACCGTATACGAAGACAAAGACATCTCCGCGGCGTCAAATTCCCGGTGGCGCAGCATGCGGAAAAAGGTTTCCTCCACCGGCAAATTGAGATAATTGAGATCGATTCCGTCGGGTTGAATGCCCCCGTCCAGCAAAGCGCGGGTGCGGTCATAATTCCAACATGCCAATGTTAGCCTAAGCTTAGACACGATACTCCGTTTTCGCTACGATCTTATACCGGCAATACTACCTCCGGCAAAACCACCGGTCAAAATGAACCACCGCCCAAATGTCTTATGAAGGGTTGAGACGGCTCCCGGGGCCTTGGCCAAATGAACTGAGCGCCGGTATGCGTAAACCGGCGCCCAAGAGGCCTGCGCCAACCAAAGCGGCGCCAAGCAAAACCGTCCCGGGACCGCTGATTAAGGAGGCGAACAACCCGCTGTTAAACTGGCCGAGCGGTGTGCTGCCGCGGGTTACCAGGAACACCATGGACATAACCCGTCCCCGGAGCGCGTCGGGCACCGCAAGTTGCACGACCGTGTTGCGCGCGACGCCCCAGATGCCATCGGCGGCGCCGAGCCCGAACAACAGCGCCAGCGACAGCCACAACGATGCCGAGAGGCCGAAACCAATCAGAAGCAGCGTATAGACGGCGCCGGTAATCAGAATCAGGCGCCCACGCTGCTCGCTGTGGAACACCAGCATTAACAGCATCCCGAACAGCGCCCCCGCGCCCAGGGCGCTAAGCAGGGCTCCCAGGCCCTGCGGCCCGGCGCCGAGCACATCACGCGCAATAATCGTGATCAGGGCGCTGTTATGGCCGAAGAATCCGGTCAATACCTCGAGACCCAGCACCGCCTTAAGCAAAGGGCTGCGCCAGACAAATCTCACTCCCTCAATCATATCCTTACCCAGGCCGCGCGGTGCTATTCCGCGAACCGGAACCGCGACCGGCAGGCGCATGGCCATCAGGGCGGCGAGCATGCCGAGAAAACTTGCCGCATTCAGAAAGAATGGCGCGGCGTAGCCGCTGACGGCGAGCGCGATACCGGCGACCGACGGGCCGATGAATCCCGCGCCGCGCACCGCCACGGAATTCAACGTAATCGCGCTCGGCATCGCCGCGCGCGGCACCAGCTCCGGGAACAGCGCCTGGCGCGCCGGAACGGAAAACGCATACAGCGTGCCGCTCACCAAATTAAGCAAGTACAGATGCCAAAATTGGAGATAGCCGGTGACGGCGAGCACCCCCATGCTGAAGGACACCATAAGCATGCTCGATTCGGTTAACATCAGCAGGCCCCGCCGAGGCAGGCGATCGGCGACGGCGCCGCCGAGCAAGGCGAGCAGAATCATAGGCGCGGCGCGGGATAATCCGCCGAGTCCCAGCAGGACGGTCGAATTCGTCATCTCGTAGAGAATCCACGCAACCGCCGTCTGTTCAATCCAAGTGCCGATTTGAGAGGTCGAATGGCCGATGAAGTAGAGAAGATAATTGCGCTCACCGAGCGCCATGAGACCGCGCGGCAGAGCAGCGCCGGGCGCCGCGCTCATACCGGAAGCGTACGGTGGTTATTTCTCGGCAAAGAAATCGGCAATGAGGCGGTTGAAGCGGTCAGCGTGCTCAATTTGGGTCCAGTGGCCGCAGCGGCCGAAGAAGTGTAGTTGTGCGTTTTGTATCAAGTCGAACAGTTTCAGCGCGTTTGCCGGCGGGATTACCCGATCTTCCCGCCCATGAATAATCAGCGTAGGGTGGCACAGCGCGCGTATGAGTTGCTCATCGCTCGCCAAGGCATCCACCCAGCGCTGCCGGGGAGCGGGGAACATCGCGGAAAAAGACTCGTGAAAACCCGGACGTATGCTCGCTTCGTAACGCAGCTGCGCCAACTCATCCGTCACCAACGCACGGTCGTAAGCAAAGATATCCAACAATGCGCGCATATTTTCCAGTGACGGCGTGTAGCCCCAAACCGCGCCCAGACCGGATGTCAAGGTAAACCGTATACCCATACTGCCCATTAACACCAGCCGCCGCACGCGTCCGGGATGAGCCACCGCCAGCGCCAGCGCCACCGCGCCGCCGAAGGAATTGCCGACCACGTCGCATCTTTCGATTTTAAGCGCATCGAGCAAGTCAATGGCTTGTGCGACCCAGGCTTGCAGCGTGTAATTGAAGCCCGCAGGGCGCCCGGTAAATCCAAAGCCGACCATGTCCGGCGCAATGATCCGGTAATGGGGTTTAAGCGCGGGGATGGTAAGACGCCAGTTGGCCCAGGCGCTCACACCGGGGCCGGAGCCGTGAATTAACAGAACCGGAGATCCTTTGCCGGCGTCATGGTAATTTGTCGCAACGCCGCCGGCATTAATGGTGTTACCAATTTCAGGATTAGCCATGGCTTTATCCAATTAAAAGAATCGATCGAAATGAATTTGATCCACGGGCACTTTGTGCTGCATCAGCATGGTTTGCACCGCCAGCACCATGGGCGGCGGCCCGGCGAAATAGTATTCAAAATCCGGCAGTGACGCGCCCAGGGTGTGTGCAACCAATTCGTGCACAAACCCGGTTTTTCCGCGCCATTTCTTTTCCAAATCCAGCTCCGGCATGGAGATAACGGGATAATAAAATGTTCTCTCGCCAAAACCAGGCAGCGCGCGCAACAAATCCTCGCCGCAAACGTCCCGCGGCCCGCGCCCGCCGTAAAAGAAATGCAATTTGCGCATGCCCAAGTTTTTATCTTTAGCCATGCCGCGCGCGATCGATATTACCGGCGATAAGCCGGAACCGCCGGCGATACAAACAACGTCCCGCGGACTTTGCTTGCGTAAATAGGCAAGGCCATAAGGCCCGTCGAATTTAACCTTATCGCCGACGTGAATCCGGTCAAACAAAATCGTCGTCGCCGCGCCATTGGGCACTCGCTTTATTTGGAAATGCCACTCACCTTCCGAGTCGGCGATATTCGACATCGAATAGGCGCGCATGCCGGCCACGCCCGGCAGCGTCAACAACGCATATTGGCCCGGCAAGAACGCCGGCGATGCGGCGGCATGGAAGCGAAATTCCCGAATGTCATGAGTGATATCCTGCGTCCCGATCAGGCTGGGTGCAAATTGGCGCGGTTGGATGAAAGGCTTATACTCGTCGCCCAGGCGTACGCGTACGGTGCAATCCGATCTTGGACGGCATTGGCACGCAAGCAGCCGGCCTCTTTTTCTATCCCGCTCATTCAAACCGGGGGCCTGCTGCCAGAGCACCTCGACCTGGCCTTCGATCACTTCGATCTTACAGGTGCCGCACGAGCCGACATTGCATTCATACGGCATACCTACACCGGCGCGTAAACCCGAGCGCAATACCGTGTCGTTTTCAGCGCAATCAAATTCCGCCGGGGTATCGGCTATTTTAATCCTGGACATTTTCTGCGGTTTTTAATGCCTGATATCGAGTTCTTCCCGCGTTACCACCCCAGGCTTTATGCCAGGCCTGTAAGTGCGTAATGATGCGGTATGGATGTTTTATTTAATGACGCGAGGCGCTAAAACTCTCGCTTACCTGCCGAGATCCTTGACCGTCTTTCCGCCTATGCCCCATTGGGTTTTAGGAATTTCCTGAATCAACACGCGTATGGTTTCGCGCGGCGCGCCTAAGGTAGTGCTGATCGCATCGGTGACGGCGGCGATCAACGCGGCTTTCTTCGCCTCATCCCTACCTTCAAGAATGTGCAACACGGCGAACGGCATATCCCCTCCTATACAAATCGCACGGATATCGCGCCTAAATCCTGATATCTCGCGGCAATACGATCCCCGGCTTTGACATCGATGGCGGCGGTTATTCCGCCGGTCATGATAAAACTGCCCGCCGGTATTTCTTCATCGCGCCGAGCCAGCATATTCGCCAGCATTGCGACGCTCGCGGCGGGATGGCCGAGCACCGCCGCGCCCGCGCCCACAGCAACCACCTCGCCGTTCTTTTCCAGCACGACTCCCAGGGTTTTAAGATCCACATCTTGCGCGCTCGCCATCCGGCCGCCGGTAACAAACCGCGAGGAAGAGGCATTGTCGGCGATTACGCTCTTTAAATCGAAGAGAAAATTTTCGTAGCGGGAATCGATTACCTCCAAGGCCGGCAATACAAAATCGGTCGCGGCCAATACCGCGCCGATATGACAGCCGGGTCCGCGCAGCGGCGCCTTGGTGACGAAGGCGATTTCCGCTTCGACCTTAGGATGAATTAAAGACTTGGTATCGATCTCGGAGCCATCCGGACAACTGAAGTAATCCGCCAGGAAGGCATAGATCGGGGTTTCCACTCCCATCTGCTTCATTTTCGCCCAGGAGGTCAGCCCCATCTTCAACCCGACCACTTTATGGCCACGGCTTTGCTTACGCCGTTTAATCTCCGCTTGGACGGCATAGGCGTCCTCCCAGTCCATTTGCGGATGCTCATCGGTAATTTTCGTTACCGCGCGCGCATGAATTTCCGCATTTTCCAAATGCTCGGCCAACTCGGCGATGGTTTTGTTATCGAGATTCATTCATTAACCCAAATTATTTCAGTTCACGCAATCTTAGTTTGGCGTTTCTGCGCTCCCGCCCGTGCTTTTAAAATCTCAAGCGCCACGTCTTCAATCATATCCTCCTGACCGCCGACCGTCCGACGCCTGCCGAGCTCGACCAGAATATCCCGCGCCGATACTTTATGTTTCGCTTCCGCGCGCTTGGCATGCAATAGGAAGGAGGAGTAAACCCCGGCATAACCGAGAATCAGCGCATCGCGATCGATGCGCACCGGCTGATCCATCAACGGCACCACCAGGTCTTCCGCCACGTCCATGACTTTATAGAGGTCAATCCCGGTCTCCACACCCATGCGATTACACACCGCGACCAGCACTTCCAGCGGTGTATTGCCTGCGCCTGCGCCCAATCCGGCAGCGGACCCGTCGATGCGTGTCGCCCCGGCTTCAATCGCAGCCAACGAATTGGCAACGCCCATAGAGAGATTGTGGTGCCCGTGAAAGCCGACTTCGGTTTCGTCTTTAAGCGTTTTACGCAGCTGACCGACCCGCGCGGTAACATCATCCGGCAGCAAGTAGCCGGCCGAGTCGGTGATGTAGACACAGTGCGCGCCATAAGATTCCATCAGCTTGGCCTGTTCCGCCAGCTTCTCCGGGGGAGACATATGGGCCAGCATCAGGAAGCCGACGGTATCGAGACCGAGCTTACGCGACATACCGATATGCTGCTCGGCGATGTCGGCCTCGGTACAATGGGTGGCGATGCGCGCCCCTTTCGCGCCGCAATCCTTGGCCATCTGCAGATGCTCTACGGTGCCGATGCCGGGCAGCAACAACGCCGATACCTTGGTGCGCTTAAGCTGCGGGATCACCGCCCGCAGATATTCTTCGTCGCTATGTTTGGGAAATCCGTAGTTCACGGAGGCACCGCCCAGGCCGTCGCCGTGAGTGACTTCAATAAACGGAACGCCGGCTTCATCCAATCCCTTGGCAATATTGACCATCTGCTCCAAGGTTATCTGATGGCGCTTGGGATGCATACCATCGCGCAGCGTATTGTCATGGACGATGATTTTCTTACCTTTAATATTCACCTGAGCCTCCTTACGCAATCTTGCGTTCTAGCACTAATGTGCCGTTGATGATTTCTTCCGCAAACATTTCACCGGTACGGACCGCGGCCGCGGTCATAATGTCCAGATTCCCGGCATAGGTCGGCAAGAAATCCCCCAGGCCTTCCACTTCTAGAAATATAGATACGCGTTTGCCGTCAAATACCGGGCCGTTTTTGATCCTAAAACCGGGCACATAGCGTTGGACTTCCGCCAGCATGCGCATGATGGATTGCGTGATCGCCTTTTGATCCGGCTCGGTCTCGGTCAAACAATGCACGGTATCGCGCATAATGAGGGGAGGTTCAGCCGGATTGAGGACGATGATGGCCTTGCCCTGTTTCACGCCGCCGACCTTTTCTATTCCGCCCGCGGTGGTACGGGTAAATTCATCGATATTCTTGCGGGTGCCGGGACCCGCGGACTTAGAGGCGATGGTGGCGATGATTTCGGCATAGGCCACCGGCTGCACGCGGCTTACCGCGGCCACCATCGGGATGGTCGCCTGACCGCCGCAACTTACCATATTCACATTCATCTCTTTTTTGCCGATATGGTCCTTCAGATTGACCGGCGGCACGCAGTAAGGCCCGATCGCCGCCGGGGTTAAATCGATGGTGAGCACGCCATGGGCGGTCAGTTTGCGCGAGTTTTCGGCGTGCACGTAAGCCGAGGTGGCGTCAAACGCGATTTGTACATGGTCTTTCTCAATGTGCGGGAGCAAGCCATCGACCCCTGCGGCCGTGGTTTTAATCCCCATCTTTTCAGCCCGCTCCAAGCCGATCGAGTTAGGATCGATACCGACTAACCACAGCGGATTCAGGAACTCGCTGCGCTTGAGCTTAACGATCAGGTCCGTACCGATATTTCCCGATCCAATTACCGCACAATTGATTTTCATAGGAGCGCTCCTTTTAAACTATAGAATTAAACAAACAGCACGGAGGCCGATCCGATGCCGCCGATACTCACCCGCATATTATCTCCGGGAACCGCCGGCACCAGCGGCGCCAAGGCGCCGGATAAAATGACCTCTCCCGCCTTCAAGCTGATGCCCAGTCTGCCCAGGGTATTGGCCAACCACGCGACACAATTTACCGGTGACCCCAGCGCCGCCGCGCCGGCGCCGGTATGCATCACCTCACCGTTTTTTTCAAAAACCATGCCGCACAAGCTTAAATCCAGCTTGCGCGGATCCACCGCCCGGTCGCCCAATACGAATAAGCCGGACGAGGCATTGTCCGCGACCGTATCTTGGATCTTGATTTTCCAGTCGCGGATGCGCGAATCGACGATTTCGAAACAAGGCATTACCGCCTCGGTGGCGCGCAGCACATCGGCATTGGTTATACCGGGGCCGGCGAGATCGTGCTTCAAGATAAACGCGATCTCGCCCTCCGCCTTCGGTTGCAGCAATCCGCTGACCGGCACCGCGGCGCCGTCGCCATACACCATGGCCGAAGTCAGATGACCGAAGTCGGGCTGATCCACGCCCAGCATCGTCTGCACCGATTTACTGGTCAGCCCGATCTTCTTACCGATGATCCGTTCCCCGTCTTCCAAACGGCGCGCGATCATGCGCAATTGGATTTGGTACGCGTCCTCGATAGTGATGCCCGGCTCGCGCGCGAGCAGAGGTTCAACCGGCTTGACCTGACGCAAGGCCTGATAAAGCTCGTCCCCGTAGTGATTGATTTTTTTTCGTTCCACGTTGCTATAGCTTTATGCAAATGTTTTTGAATTCGGTATAGAAATCGAGCGAATAAACCCCGCCTTCACGGCCGATGCCGGAATTTTTGACGCCGCCGAAAGGCGTGCGCAGGTCGCGCAGAAACCAGGTGTTCACCCAGATAATGCCCGCTTCCAGTGCCGCGCCGACACGATGCGCGCGCTTAAGATTCGAAGTCCAAACGGTGGCCGAGAGTCCATACTTGGTATCGTTCGCCAATGCGACGGCTTCTTCCTCGGTGGTAAACGGCGTCACCGACACCACCGGACCGAAGATTTCTTCCTTTTGCGCTTTGCAGTCTCTGCGAAGGCCGGTAATCACCGTCGGCTGTAAAAACGCGCCGTTGACCAGATGCTTCGGCAGGTTTTGCACGCGCTCGCCGCCGCATTCTATCTTGGCGCCGTCGGCGCGCGCCGAGTCGATGTACGACATTACCCGCTTTAGGTGATCTTGCGAGATCAACGCGCCCATGGTGGTGTCTTTCTGCAGCGGGTCGCCGATTTTCACGGTCTTTTTGATGCGATCGAGCAGGCCGGCGACGAATTTATCGTAAATGGGGCGTTCGACATAAATACGCGAGCCGCACAAACACACCTCGCCTTGATTGGCGAACGACGAGCGCATGGTAGTGTCCAGCGCATCTTCCAGATCCGCATCGGCGAAAATAAGATTGGGGTTCTTACCGCCCAGCTCCAAAGAAATTTTCTTTAACGTATCCGCGGCCGTGCGCATAATCGCCTGGCCCGTGGTTGTTTCACCGGTAAAGGTGATGGCGTTGATATCGGGATGCGCGGTTAACGCGGAACCGACGCCATTGCGGCCCATACCCTGCACCACGTTATAAACCCCCGGCGGGATGCCCACTTCGTTCATTACCTCGCCCAACAGCGAAGCCGTCGTCGGCGTTTCCCTGGAGGGCTTTACCACCACGCAGTTGCCCGCGGCCAAGGCCGGCGCCGCCTTCCAGGTCATCAACAGGAACGGCAGATTCCACGGCGCGATAATGCCGACCACGCCCATGGGCCGGCGCAAGGCGTAATTCAAGGCGCCCGGCATCTCCCAGAATTCGCTCGCAATATATTTAAAATGCTCGGCAAACTGAACGAAGTTGGCGGAGCCGCGCGGGATGTCGATGTGGGAGGCAAGGGTGACCGGCTTGCCCGTATCCGCCACTTCCGCCTGCAGAAAATCGTCGAAGCGGCGTTTGATGCCTTCCGCGAGCGCGAGCAATAAGCCGCTCCGCTCCGCCTGCGGCATATTGCCCCATTGTTTAAACGCGCGGCGCGCGGCCTGCACGGCTAGATTCACTTCCAGCTCGCCACCTTCATGCACTAATGCAATCACTTCGCCGGTCGCGGGATTAACGTTGTGAAATGTCTTGCCGCTGGCGGAGCCGACAAACTCGCCGTTGATAAAGTGCTTAAGTTGTTTTACGCCGGTGGCGGGATTCGCATCGAACGCCTTGGCGTTGGAAGCCGCCGTTGGGCGGGCGGCAAATTGTTTAATTTCGCTCATATTCATTGTCCCTTGGGTTAATTTAACCTACGCCTTCCTTATCATTTAAGAGAATTTGTCCTACTTTACCGGCGCGTCGTGCTCGCGTTTGGCAAGATTGGCGAGAATCTCGGCGCCGCGATTGGCGGCGGAAAGGCCGCGAAACAGAAAACACAGGCTCACCACCGCCTGCAATTCTTCCCAGGTCGCTCCCGCCCGCCGCGCGGCGATGGCATGCAGCTGGGCGGCGTCGCTGAGATCCATCAACAGCATGCCGAACAGCATGAGCTGCGCGGTCTTTGTATCGAAGCAGGACGGATACATGGCGTGCGCCCGCAGGGCTTCCTGCATGTCAAGCAGCTTGGGATCGATGGCGCCGGTCACCGCCATACGCGCGCGGATTCGCGGGGGAACGAAACCGAGCAACTCCTCATAGAACGCCTGGCGTTCTTTGAGCGGCTGCTTTTTATCGGCGTACTCGCCGATCACGTCGCGAATGGCTTGTTCGTCAGGGGGAGGCGGAAGCATATTATCAATCACTCCGTTTAGGCGGCTGCGGATTTTATCGATTTGCCGTTTGGCTGGAACAAAATCACCGGATTCCCACTGCCGGAGGAAGGCCCATACCCGTACAGTTCACCGGTAAAACCATCGCCTAACGCGCCGAGCAAGGTAGCAAGCTGGCGCCCGCCCATTTCGTATTTGGCGCGCGCGGCAAAGCTCGGCAACAGCGACTTAGCCGTGGCCAATTGTCCGTGCAGCAAAATATCGATCATGTGCCGATCGATCGCTTGCTCTTCGGGTGTGGGCCATTTCTCCGGGCCGCGCACCAGGTTGTGCGCGAACGCCGCGCTGCTGATCACCGCCACGCGTTTCTTGCCGGCCAAAATCGCCGCGCGGATGGTTTCGCCGAACTTGGCCGATTCGTCCAGATTGCTGGCGAGACAGACGGAAGCCGGGACCACCGGTATTTCCCCATTGGGCGTGAGGTACTTAAGCGCGTTTACCACGCCGTAATCCAATACATAAGAAGGCTCAGCATGAGCGATCACCGGCAAGCCGGCTTTGCGGCCGTGTTCCGCGATACTTTCGGCAAGCCCGGGATCGCCGGGAAAATCATAGGGAATAGCGCGGAGCAAATCCGGACATTCCATCGCGGTTAAAGTGCCCCGGTGACGCGGCGAGGCATCGACGTAGAGGTTAAAGCTTGTCACCCAATGCGCGGAAACAATCACCGCGGCATCGGGCTTGATCGCGCGCAAAGTCTCACCGGCGCGGCGCATCGCGGCGATGAGCTCTTGGAAAACGGGACCGGCCTTCTCCGGGTGGGCAATGCGCGGTGAGTGCGCCACACTCATTCCAAGGATAATTTCGCCCATAGTTCTAGGCTCCTTTTTGTGCGAGTGGTAACGAATGGACGGCTTGACGAGGTTCCCGGAATCCCAGCCTTCGAGAAATAGCCTCCGCGGTATCACTGACCTCGGGGGCAAATGAAATCAACCGCTCTTTAGTCAGGCGCTGGCTCGGGCCGGCGACACTGATAGAGGCGATCACATTGCCGCTATGGTCGCGAATCGGCGCGGCGACACAACGCAGGCCGATCTCAATTTCTTCATTATCGATGGCATAACCGCGCGCGCGGATATCGGCAAGGTGGCGGCGCAGCGTTTCAGGGTCGGTGATGGTATGTTCGGTGTGTACAGCCAGCCCGGAGGCGATGATTTCTTCGATCTTGTGGGGCGGTTGAAACGCCAACAGCGCCTTGCCGACACCGGTGCAGTAGACCGGCCCGCGGCGGCCAACCCGCGAATACATGCGTATCGTTCGCAGGCTCTCAATCTTATTGATATAAAGCACCTCATTCTTGTCGAGAATAGCAAGGTGAACGGTTTCGCCGGTCTTTTCCATCAGGCGCTCAAGATACGGAACGGACTGCGCCGAGACATCCATTTGGCTGGCCACCAGCGTGCCCAGCTCGAAGATCGCGAGCCCCAGGCGATACTTAACCGTTTGCGCATTTTGCTCCAATAATCCGGCTTCAATCAACGTGGAAGCTAAGCGATGCACCGTACTTTTTGCCAGGCCTAAGCGCTTAGCCAGGTCGCTAATGCCAAGCTCAGGGGCTTCCGGCGTGAACGCTTGCAGCAAGCGAATCGCTTTCGCTACGGAGGTGAGACGGGGTTGTTTAGTTTTACTGTTCCGCATATGAGAACTATGGTCCAAATAATTAGGACATTATACCAAGCACTGCCCATCGGTACCATCCTTTCCCGCCGCCGCAGGCCCTAGGCTTACAAACAGCAATAATGCCATTAATTGTTCTTTTTTACGACTAACGCTGAGCTGGAAAATCCATTGCAAAACATTAACAAAAACCCGTTAGGATGCCACCGATTCTTGTCGTGGCGCAGTGGGATCAATGCAAACCTGGTTATCCACAATGGTCACGGGAAAGGTGCGCAAAGGAATAACGCACGGAGGAGACACCGGCTTACCAGTTGGAATATGAAACGCGCCGTTATGAAAATTGCATTCCACCACATCCCCGTCAATGAAACCTTCTGAAAGCAACCCCGGGCCATGGGTACAGGCGTCATCGGTAACATAAAATTGACCATCCACGTTGAAAATCGCCAATGCCAGGCTTGACACCTCAATGCGTTTGACCTGGCCTGCTGGAATGTCAGAAACGTTACAAACTGGTAACAAATTACTGGTGGAATTCATTTACTTCAAACCTCTGCAGATATTACCGTAAGATCCCTCCTCGCCGGAGATCGCCTCGTCAATTGACGCAACCAGAATTATAATGTTATTTTTGCATAAGTGGAATATCGTGCTGCATAGCGAAACAAGGTGGGTTAGAAACCATAAACGAAACCGGCAGTCACTCGCCACCGCATGCATCATGGGTTTATTCCTCCCTATCCCAGTACAAACCGTCATCTCAGGGGTGTGAACCAGGAGAAACACCGTGCTCAAGCCCGACCAAAACCTCCTCCTCACCCAAACCGGCCCCGGCACGCCGATGGGCGAACTGTTCCGCCGCTACTGGGTCCCGGCGCTATTAAGCGAAGAACTCCCCGCACCGGATTGTCCCCCGGTGCGCGTGAAACTCTTAAGCGAGCGCTTAATCGCGTTTCGGGATAGCGCAGGGAAACTCGGCCTCATCGATGAATTCTGCGCCCACCGGGGGGTATCGCTCTATTTTGGCAGAAATGAAGAAGGCGGCCTACGCTGCCCGTATCATGGCTGGAAATACGATAACATGGGCCATTGTCTGGAAGTCCCGTCCGAGCCGGAAGACAGCAACTTTCGCAAGAAAGTCAAACTCAAAGCCTACCCCTGTGTGGAACAGGGCGGGGTGATCTGGGCGTATATGGGGCCGCCGGAACTGAAACCCGCGCTCCCGGCGTTGGAGTGGGCGACGGTCCCGGCTGACCAGCGGTTTGTCTCTAAACGGCTGCAAGAG
>DATGVQ010000150.1:0-3600 GCA_035300145.1 Acidiferrobacterales bacterium
CCCGACCCGTCGGGCGATCTTCGAGCGCCTGGTCCGCGACGGCGAGCAGACCGTGCGCGCCTTGACCGATCGCGCCGGCGTGTCGCAGCCGGCGGTGTCCAAGCACCTGGGCGTCCTAAAGCTCGCCGGCCTGGTTCGCGACCGGCGCGAGGGACGCCAGACCCACTACAGCGCCCAGTCGCAAGGTCTGGCGCCACTGATCGACTGGATGAGCCTCTATGGCGCCTTCTGGCGCGACCGGTTCGATCGCCTCGAAACCCTGCTCGATAGGATGGACCAATGACCAAACTCGCCGCCGCCACGCGTTCCCTCGTCGTCGAACGGGAGATGCCGCATCCGCGGGAGAAGATCTGGCGCGCCCTCACTCAAGGCCCGCTGATCGAGGAGTGGCTGATGAAGAACGACTTCCAGCCGGTCGTGGGCCATAGGTTCAACTTCCGCGCCACGCCCATGCCGCATTGGAACGGCGTGACCGACTGCCAAGTCCTGGTCGTCGAACCCAATGAACGGCTCTCCTATAGCTGGAATGCTTCAGGCGAAGAGGCGGCGGGGGGACTGAAGACCGTCGTCACTTGGACGCTGACGCCGACGAAGGGCGGCGTTCTCGTGCGCATGGAGCAGTCGGGCTTCCGGCCCGAAGACGAGGCCGGCTACCAGGGCGCGAGCTACGGCTGGCAGCGGTTCGTCGGCGGCCTGGAACGGGTGGCCGCAGGGCTGGACTGACACCGCAGCTTGGCGCCCACATACCCTCGTCGCGTTCCGTCATAGCAGTGACGGACGAAATCCGCCCGATATGACAAGGAGACCGGCTCCCGTGGAACGCAAGTGGCCGGCCCCGATCGCTAAAGACACCTGAAGACCCCTGGAGGAGACCAATCATGCAAGCACGTATGATAGCTTTCATGCGGGTTTGCAGGCCTTGGAACAATAGAGTGGGAATAATTTTTATCTTTCACGGTTGTTCAACAGCGATCAGAAAATCCAACAAACCCCTTGAGGGATAAAAGAGTTTTTCTTTTTGTCGTTCATCGTCTATCATCCGCACGCGTACTCTGAAGACGTTAAAGCTGACGGTACGAAAGAGATAGCGACAGCGGTCAGGAATTTTTACCGCTGCACCGTTGACGGTATTGATGTTGTATCTGGATTTAATTCTTGTACGGTTACTATTTTTGTGGGCGGCGTTGCGACAGATCAAACTTTCGCATTCATAGCAATAGGCCCGGCTTAAAAAAGTAACGTCTAAATTTTTTAGAACTCAATCTTAACGCCTATTCGATTTAGGCTTAGAGCCGCCCTTACGTCCGAGTTCGGCCATGTGTTCGCGGTCTTTGCTTACCGTGGCCCCACCTTTACGCCCACCTTTGCGGGTTTCTTCGGAAGTGAATTTGTGCAAAGTTCCTTTTTCATGCGCGGTCCTACCGCCCATAGATGTTACTTGCTTGAGGGTTTCGGGTGTCATGGCAGCGAATCCACGAAGCCGTTTGTTTGGGTTTTTCACCGATCGCTACACCTGGTGCAGCCGGCGAGCAAGAGGCAAAGAACAAAAATTCTTTTCATCTCGCAAGTATTAATAAATTAAGTACGCCTGTCAACGACCGGCCCCGCCGTTTCTGTTTAGCAAATGCTAAATTTTGTTTAGCAAAAGTTAAGCTATTAAATCGTTGACATGCGGCGGGGGCGCGCCTAAAGTCCTTGACAAGCGGCCTCAACGGCCGTAGCGGCGGGCAAGGTGTTAGCGGCGGCGGATCCCCTGGCAGGCGCCACCGACTCGGTATTCAATTTATTAAATACGCCTACGCTGAATCATCGTGTTCAGGTGGATAGCGGGGTGCTGGTCGATTTGTGCCAACAACAATTGCGTAACGCATAAATTATTTCCTGATTACCGGTTCTTCAGAAGTTCCTCGACATTCAGTCCGTTGTCCTTGGCAATCTCACGTAACAGAATTGGCGAAATATCCCTTCCGGCATGCATCGTACTGTCGTGCACCGGCCATCGGAATGACGGAATTGTTTGTGAGAACCGCGCTGGCGGACTTCGACGAAACCGAGCGATTATAAAAGGGCGATGACTTAAGGAAAGGACTGGAATGCTGCCCATTGCCTAGGCAATATTCACCGTCTGGATACCGACAAACTCAACCTCCAGCTTCGGAGGCCCATCCTCCGACAGCATTTCGATGACTTCCTGTAAATTGGCATGGAGCTCGTCCAGACTCGCGCCTTGGCTGTGCGCGCCGGGAAACCCCGGGACGTGACCGACATAAAGGCCGGTGTTTGGGCAACACTCAATGACGGCGGTGTAAGTATGCATTGATGGTCTGAAGTATTTTCTGTACTGCATCCATTCTAGCAACTTTTCCAGTGCCCGCAACCATTAACCCAAAACTCGTTCGTATGATTCGATCTTTGATGCGCGCAAAGGCATGGGGAACATCCGTTACAAGCGATCTACAAGGGCGGGACACTACCCTGGATTGCCAATGAATGCGAAAATAACTCGGCACATTGATCTATTGACGGCATTCATCTAAATATGAAAGCAACAAAATACAGCAATCATGCGGTTTTGCGCCGTGCTATTCATCATTGAGTGGGAGTGATCGAGTGCTGACGCGCGGAAGTATGGATAGCAGTCAGGCCTGGAAAGAACTTTATGTGTCCCTCCGAAAATTCAACACCCGAAAGCGCCTCTGATGTGGAATGGATGCGCCGCGCCCTTGCGCTGGCGCGGCAGGCGGAGCAGGCCGGCGAAGTGCCGGTGGGCGCGGTAGTGGTGCGCGATGGCGAGTTGATCGGCGAAGGCTGGAACCGGCCTATCGGCACGCATGACCCGACCGCGCACGCGGAGATCGTCGCGTTGCGCAAAGCGGCCGAGCTTACCTCCAATTATCGGCTTACCGGCGCCACGCTCTATGTCACGCTTGAACCTTGCCCCATGTGCGCCGGAGCGATTGTCCACGCGCGCCTGGCGCGGGTGGTGTTTGGCGCGGCGGATCCCCTGGCAGGCGCCGCCGGCTCGGTATTCAATTTATTAAATGCGCCTGCTCTAAATCATCGTGTCCAGGTGGATAGCGGGGTGCTGGTCGATTTGTGCCAACAACAATTACGTGGGTTTTTTCAATCCCGGCGTTAGAGGTTTAATTACCGAGTCCTCGTTCCCCTGTGTTTGCAACTAGTCTCGTGTCCTACAAATAACTTTCGGCAAGTTTGTAGCCTGGATGGAGCGCGGTGAAATCCAGGTCATGGCGAAGGTCCCCGGATTTCGGCGCTACGCACCTTCATCCAGGCTACAACTTTTTTTTGCGACCATGACTCCGCAATGTTGTCTGCAGTATTAACTCCACGTAAGCTAGCGTCGTGTCCCGTTAATACGCTGCAAAGGAATTCCCTCACCCCAACCCCTTCTCCCTCCGGGAGAAGGGCCGGGGGTGAGGGAGCCATGTGTCGGATTGCAGTGAGCTCGAATCATCTGCGAATTAATGGGACAGGACACTAGCGAAAAGGAGAGGTACCGAAGCGGTCATAACGGCGCAGACTCGAAATCTGATGGGGGCTTACGCCCCACGTGGGTTCGAATCCCACCCTCTCCGCCAT
>DATGVQ010000151.1:0-26724 GCA_035300145.1 Acidiferrobacterales bacterium
AAAATAAGCCCGGCGACCGAACCCAGGATATTTTTTGAGGGATTTCCCACGGTTATCTCCTTGAGTTATTGGTTTTTGATAATGCTCAAAGGTATTTTAATGAAATTGTAATGGCTTGCGCCGGAGCACGTAGGGCGGAAAAGCGCAGCGCCTTCCGCCGAAGGATAGCACATGCCATGAGGGCACAATGCCCGATTATCGCCGACACCGTTTACCGGGTGGCACCTATTTTTTCACCATCAATCTGCTCAAACGCCAAAGCGATCTGCTGATCCGGCATGTCACGCTTTTGCGCGCGGCGGTACGCGCGGTTCGCTGCGCGCATCTGTTCCACATCAACGCTTGGGTGGTATTACCTGATCAACCACCCGGAGGATTGGGCAGGTAAGGTTCCGGATTGACAGGCAGGTGAACGCAAAGCGAGCAAAGCCTAGCGGCGGAAGGCGCTGCGCTTTTCCGCCCTAAGCGCTACCGATCCAGAGGTGATCAAAGCCAAATTCCCCAAAGGCTACAAACAGCTTAAGCCGTATTTGCGGATGACACCGCAGCCCAATCGGTGGCTGATAAGGGCGGTGAGTGGATCTATTTAGTAGTGCCTGATACCTGCAGGGCGCAGCCAATTACATTTTGCGTCGGCGTAACCGAGATCGTAAGAGTGTACGGCGCTGGGTTGACAGTAGTAGTTGCGGGGTCCGGGTCGGAGATGGTGAAGCTGATTTCGGTAGGACCGCCCACGCCATCCGCAATCGTCAAGGCGCTCGGCGGCGGCGGGGTTAGTGCTACGGCGCCGCTGCTAGCGATGCTAATCGTGGTTCCCGGAACCAGCCTATTAAGATTCCGATCCCCCACCATAAAGAAAACCCTCCTTGTATCGCCATTAGCTAAAGTAAAGGTACTCGCTGCGCCCGTTAAATCAGTGGCCGCAGCCGCACAATAGGCGGCGTTGCCGGTAAAGGCGAGGGTGATGTCTTTCCAGATCATTTTATTGGTCAAGCAATTGGCCCCCGTGCAACCGGGTCCATCCCAAACCCCATTGGGCGCGTTATATGCACCGTTACCATTGGTATCAATATATTCTTCAAAGGGATCGGGCGGTGCTGTGCTGTTGCAATTTGCACTTGCGCCGTCATTTCGGCAGCCGTCATTATTCTTATCGGCAAAAGGTTCGCCTAAATCGGTGAAGGGTTCGGTACCATCATACAAACCATTACCGTTAAGGTCGTTGAATGTTTCTTCCCCCATTACGCCGGCGAATACCGTCACCCAACCATTGCGGGGATTGACTGAACCGTCTATCGCTATGGCTGCTGGTAACGTCCCGTTCGTGAAATAACGCGTATTCAAGTTTGTTATTGCCGTGCCTTCAGCCGTTGTCATAGCAACCCTTTCCGGTGGCGGTGCTTGAGTCCTAAACACCACCGAGGTCGCGCCTGTATTATCCAGCGTGTTGCTACTGGTGTTTACGGCGCCTGATTCAAAGGCATAAAAGGAAACCGTCGTACCTTGCAATACGTTGTAATTGCCGAATCGGTCAGCGATGAAGGCGCTCAGAGTGGTTTGTATATTGCTAAAAACTAGGCCAGGAAGATTAAATGTTTTTGTGACTAAATCAAAATGACGCCCGGATGGCACGCCGCCGCCGATTGAGATCACGGATGAAGAGGCTGTCGCACTAGCTGAACCGACGCTGACCGCTGCGGTAATTGTCACCGGTCCGGCGACGGCGCCGCTGTTTAGAATCACGGAAACGTTGCCGCTGGCGTTGGTGATCCCGGAAGCGGTCGTGGGTGTGGCATCACTGGGGCCGATATATTCCCCGCCGGCGGAGGGCAGCCTGCCACCGCTGGGACCGCTCATGGTGAAATTCACCGTTGCCCCGGCGACCGGCACGCCGCCTGAGTCGGTAACTCGGAAAACGATAGTAGAAGTAGTCGGTTGCCCTCCCCCGGCAATGCCAATAACCGTCGGAGTTGCCGAAATGAACTGAATGCCGCCTGCTGGAGGCGGCGCAATGTTGATAGGGACAGTGCCGTTCGCCCCGCTCGATGCGGCGGTCACGGTTACGGTTCCAGGCGAGGCGCCAGCGGTGAAGGTCACTGAGGCGGTAGAGGCGGTACCGGTAGGGTTGGTGGTGGTGGCGCTGGCTGCGGATAAAGACCCTAAAAGAGTGCTGCTCAGGGAGAAATTGACGACAGTGCCGTTGGCAACCGGTAGCCCACCGGTGGCCACAGTCGCTGTGACGATCGAAGTGCCGTTTGTTGCCGCGGTAGTCGGGGACGCGACCACAGTCACCGTTGAAGGCGGCGCGGCGCTAATGGTGATAACGACAGAGCCACTCACCCCGCTTGAGGTGGCGGTCACGGTCTCGGTTCCAAGCACGGCGCCGGCGGTAAAGGTCACCGAGGCGGTACCGGTACCGCCGGTGGTGGTGGCACTGGGTGCGGATAAAGTCCCTAAACCGCTGGTTAGGGAGAAAGTTACGACAGTGCCGTTGGCAACCGGTACCCCGCCGGTGGTCACAGTCGCTGTGACAACCGAAGCGCCATTTGCCCCCACGGTAGTCGGGGACGCGACCACAGTCACCGTTGTAGGCGGCGCGGCGCTGATGGTGATAACGGCAGAGCCACTCGCCCCGCCCGAGCTGGCGGTCACGGTCTCGGTCCCGAGCACGGCGCCGGCAGTAAAGGTCACCGAGGCGGTACCGCCGACGGTGGTGGCGGTGGGTGCGGATAAAGTCCCTAAACCGCTGGTTAGGGAGAAAGATACGACAGTGCCGTTGGCAACCGGTAGCCCACCGATGGTCACAGTCGCTGTGACGACCGAAGTGCCGCTTGCCGCAATGGTAGTCGGGGACGCGGTCACACCCACCGTAGTCACACCACCGCCAATACCACCTGCGCCACCTGGCGGTGGCTTGTTGGCGTCAGTGCTGCAGCCTGATACCAGCAACAGTAGAATGCTCAATCCTAACAGCTTACGCGCAGATATAGTCATATGATCTGATATGGTCCTGTGTGTCCTGTATTAAGGCGTAATAGTAAAGCGCATAGTTGTATAGGCGGAATTTGAACTGACTACCATATCGCCGAAGTAGTTCGCGCCCCCGCCGGAGACATACTGGAAGCGGAAGCTGTAAACACCATTGTCATCCGTTTGCGCCATAAATTGTGTGCCGGTGACCGCGTTCCCGTTTTGATCGATAAATCCCACGGGGCCGAAGCCGTTGATTAAAAAAATAGTAGGGACGGAAATAAATATCACCACACCGGGGATCGGAACACCGTTCTTATTTCTTACCGTTACAATGACAGGAATGGTGCTTGTGGTGGACGTGGCGCTTATGTTGAGTAATGAGTACGACGTTGGATTGATAGTAATGGTGCTCCCGTCCGGCGCGCCATAATTGCTGCCGCAGCCCGTCGATAAGATGAGCGTAAAGAAAACAATTGAACCAACTAGGAGCGCTATGCTCTTCATATACCGTTCCCACGTTTTTGTTTTATTATTGGGGTTACAATCACTTAATTTAGTATGTGAATTTTATAGGATAACTCTTTCTTAATTAATGTAGTTTAGGGATAGCTGACTGGCAAGGTTTGGCCGACATTATGTACATAAAAATCATCAATAAATCAAAGTTATTCCACCATTTGTAGCAGCGTTTCCACTTCTTTAAGACTCGCGCGGCGCATAGGTTTGCCGTCTATCGGGCTTAAAGGCAGTTCGCGCACGTTTTTAGGGGTAAATACGCAAAGTTCCACTGCGGTTTCATCGGCGATGAAGCGAAACACCGGCAGAGTAATGAAACGATTGCCGCCGAAACGCAGGCGTTTATCGGCTTCTTCATAAGAAATGCCGTGTCCTTGCAGGAAAAAGGCCACTTCTTCGGGGGGTTGCGCCGAGAGATGAAGCTGAATATCGCTAAATTTAGTGACCGTGCCGGTCAGCACCGGCCCGACCAGGCGGGGCTCAAATTGCGCCAAAAAGCGCATTGCCTCTAACGCAAGCCGCCGCAGGCGCTGCAGGGTTTGCGGTAAATCGGCGTGAAATAATTGTAAATGCTGCCGCAGCGCCGACGCGATTTCCTGGTTGCTCGGCAAGTCTCTGGTTTCGGCAAGATTGAGCCGCGCGGCCGCCTTGCGCTTGGCGCTGTGAAAATTATGCACGCCTTCTTCCGCCATGATGCGCGCGGCCTCAACGCTGATTTGAACGCGGGTTTGCGCCTCCGCGCGGTCTGACTTGCCCGGTCGCGCTGCGCGCCGGCGTCCGGATTTGGTTCGCATTAAAACAGCCCTTCGCGGATATTCTCAGGTTGCGGTGGTTCCTGGGTTACGGTTCCATCTTTAGCGTTAACTTGTCCCGGTAGAGTGCCTTCAACGAAATATTCTTGCATCGCCTCGGGGTCGTTGGATTCGGTTAATTTACCGGTTTCGCGGTTGATGGTGGCGGTGACAATGCCCGCGGGCGGAATTAAGGGTTTCTCGGCAATGCCCTGCAGCGCGCTGCGCATATAATCTATCCAAATCGGCAGCGCCGCGCGGCCGCCTACTTCGCCGGCCCCGAGCGGCGCCGGCTGGTCGAAACCCACCCAAGCGGTGGTAACCACATCGGCATTAAAGCCGGAAAACCAGGCGTCGCGGTGTTCATTGGTGGTGCCGGTTTTACCCGCGATATCCTTGCGCCCTAATTCCATCGCCAGTTGTCCGGTGCCTGAGGTGACGACATCTTTCATCATGCTGGTCATAATAAAGACGTTTTCCGGGTCGATTACCCGGGGCGCCGGCTGCGAGGCGGCTTTTTCTTCGGGGTTGGTATTGGCCGCGTGGATCGCTTCGACAGCAGGGCACTGCGGACAAACGATAGCCGGGCGCGCCTGTTCCAAGACGTTATGGTTACCGTCTTCTACCCGGGCAATGAAATAAGGCGTCACTTTGTAGCCGCCGTTGGCGAACACGGCGAAGGCCGACGTCATTTGCAACGGCGTTACCGAAGCCGTGCCGAGCGCCAATGAAAGATTGCGCGGCAACTGCTTCGGGTCGAACCCAAAGCGCGTCAGATATTCGATGGTGAAGTCCGGGCCAATCGCGCGCAACAGGCGTACCGAAACCAGGTTAAGCGATAAGGTGAGCGCCTTGCGCAGGCGCGTAGGGCCGAAAAATTTCCGGCTGTAATCCTCCGGCCGCCATTCGTCTTCCAGGTTGGCGTCTTCCACCACGATCGGTGCGCCGCTGATTAAGCTGGCGGCGGTAAATCCTTTTTCCAGCGCGGCGGAGTATACGAAAGGTTTAAAGCTGGAGCCCGGCTGCCGCTCGGCTTGAATGATGCGGTTAAAGCTGCTTTCGTAAAAATCGAATCCGCCGCTCAAGGCAAGAATGGCGCCGTCACTGGGCCGTAATGACACGAGCGCGCCGGCCACGAGCGGCGCTTGCGCCAACGCCCACGCGTCTTCTTTTATGTTCTCAATATAAACGACATCGCCTGCGTGCAGAATGTCAGCGGCTTTTTTCGGCGCCGGGCCCAGCGTGTTTTCGTCGATGTAGGCCTGCGCCCACGCTAAGCCGGGCCAGTCGATAACAAGGGTATTGCCGTTTTGTGAATAGACCTGCGCCGATTTATCTTCGACCTTAAGCACCACCGCCGGCAGCAGCTCGCCCACCGCTTGATAGTCTTTCAAGATATCATCCAGGCGCCCTCTGTCGGCCTCGCTGTTTATGTTTTCGTGGCCGGCAGGACCGCGATAGCCATGGCGCCGTTCGTACGCCAGCAGGCCCTTGCGCAAGGCCTTATCGGCGGCCAACTGATCTTTGGCGTTGATAGTGGTATAGACGTTAAAACCATCGGCATAGGTTTTTTCGCTGTAAGCCTGGACCATGTATTGGCGCACCATCTCGGCGACATAGGGCGCGTCGACATTAAACTTGAGGGGATGCCTGCTTGCCAATACCGGGGTTTGCTGCGCCTCGGCGAAGGCGGTTTCGTCGATAAATTTAAGTTTCCGCATGCGGTTTAGGACATAATTGCGGCGCGCGGCGGCATTTTCCGGGTTGGTTAGCGGATTGTCGCGCGAGGGCGCTTTCGGCAACCCTGCCAGCATCGCTATTTCCGGCAGGGTGAGTTCCTTAAGCTGTTTCCCATAATATAGCTGGGCAGCCGCGGCAAAGCCGTACGCGCGGCTGCCGAGGAATATTTTATTAAGGTAGAGTTCCAGGATTTGATCTTTGCTCAACTCCCGCTCGATTTTAAATGCCAGCAATATTTCCTTAAATTTGCGGGTAAAGGTTTTTTCCGGGCTTAAAAAGTAATTGCGCGCCACTTGCATGGTAATGGTGCTCGCCCCTTCCGCAGTTCTTCCCGACCGGAGATTGTTCCAGGTAGCGCGTATAATCCCGGCGAAATCAACGCCTTGATGAAAGTAAAAAGATTCGTCTTCCGCCGCCAGCACCGCTTTGATCAGCAGGTCCGGCACTTCATTAATTTTGACCGGAATCCGTTTTTCCTCGCCGAATTCGGCAATCAGTACGTCGTCCTGGGTATATACGCGCATCGGAACCTTAAAATGGTTTTCCGCCAGGTGATCGATGGAGGGCAGGGTTGGCGTCAACAGCAAGGCGGCCAACGCCATCAGCATCACTCCGCTTACGAACAGGCCAAATAGGCCAACGAGCAGGAGCTGAAACGGCGTATAGACGCGGATTTTCGCCTGGGTCGATTGGGTATTTTGATTTATAGGCATACAAAAATCTTACGGCCGCTCTTCTTTAGGCCACGAAAGGCGAGGTTTCGGGTGCAAGTATAAGCTAACTATCCTGAAGGAATAAAGAATTTGTCATTTTTTATCGGCATCGTCTATAGTTGAGGTAAGGTTTAATCTAAATAAGAGTTATCGTTCCTAAGCCTAGGAAAATACGAGGAAAATCGTTTGGCTTTGTTCACGAAAAAGCGGCACCCTTTAGTCGGCATCGATATCAGCGCCTCGTCGATAAAAGTTTTGGAATTGAGTAAGACCGGGGAACAGTATCGGGTAGAGCGCTATGCGGTAGAGCCTTTGCCGCTCAATGCGGTTGTTGAGCACGCGATAACGGAAATCGAGCAGGTCGCCGAGGTTGTGGAGCGGGCGGTCAAGCGTTCTGGAACGAGGTGCAAGCACGCGGCGGTGGCGATTGCAAGCTCCCACGTCATTTCCAAGATCATCCGTATGCCGGCGGGGCTTAGCGAACAGGACCTGCAGATGCAGATCGAAATGGAAGCGGATCACTATATCCCTTACCCCCTGGATGAGGTAAATCTCGACTTCCAGGTGCTCGGTCTGGCGGAAGACAATGTCGAGGAGGTGGAAGTTCTCATTGCCGCCTGCCGCAAGGAAATTGTCGATGACTACCTGGCCGTGATTCAAAGCCATGGCCTGACTCCTACGGTGGTCGATATTGAAAACTATGCCATGGAAAGCGCCTATACCTTGCTTGCCCAGCATATGCCGGGCGGCGGCATGGAGCGCACCGTGGGGATATTTGATATCGGCGCGACCAGCATGAATCTTAACGTCATGCATAATAACCGCTCGGTTTATACCCGCGATCATAATTTCGGCGGCCGCCAGTTAACCGAGGAAATCCAGCGACGCTACGGGCTGTCCTACGAAGAAGCGGGCTTGGCCAAGAAGCAGGGCGGATTGCCGGATAATTATCAAACCGACGTGCTGCGGCCTTTTATGGAGGCGATGTGCCAGGAAGTCATGCGGGCATTGCAGTTTTTCTATTCTTCCAGTCCGTTTAATAGTGTGGATCAGGTGCTGTTGGCAGGCGGATGTGCGCAAATACCCGGCGTAGACGAACTCGTTGCCGCACGCATCGGCATCAATACCGCGATTGCCAATCCTTTTGCCCATATGGCCTTGGCTTCGCGCATCAAGCCGCAAATATTAACTAACGATGCACCTTCTTTAATGATCACCTGCGGGTTGGCATTGCGGGGCTTCGATCCATGACGCGCATTAATCTTCTGCCCTGGCGCGAGATACGCCGTAAAGAACAGGATCGGCAATTGCTGAGCATTGCGATCGGCGCATGGATATTAATGGCATTGATTATTTTTTACGCATATTTGCACGTAAGTGGTTTGGTCGAGAACCAGAATAAGCGCAATCAATTCCTGGAAGAGGAAATTGCCAAGATTGAGGGGCAAATTAAAGAAATCGCCGCGATTAAGAAAGAGCGCAGCGCCCTGGTTGCGCGCATGCAGGTGATCCAGCAGCTTCAACTGGACCGGACGCAGATTGTGCACGTTTTTGATGATTTGGTGCGCAAGCTTCCCGAGGGGTTATATCTCACTTCGTTAAAGCAGACCGGCGGGAATTTCACCTTGACGGGTATTGCTCAATCCAATGCGCGTATATCCACGCTTATGCGCAATCTCGACTCTTCCGATTGGTTTGGCAACCCCGATCTCGACGTGATTAATGTCTCGGCTAAAGGCAATAATCGAGTCAGCCAGTTTACTTTGCGTGTAAACCAGGCGAATAAGTTGGCGAAAACAAAAGAACCGCAGCCATGACATTAGATGATCTAAAAAATATCGATCTAAAAAGTATCGATATTAGAAATTTGGCGGCGGCGCCTTTGCCGATAAAGCTCATCGGCATTTTGCTTGTTTGTATCGGACTCATTCTTGTTGGTTACTGGTTTATTATCAGCGACCAGCTGGATGCGTATGCGGAATTGCAGAAAAAGGAACAGGGCCTGCGTGAAACCTATTTGAATAAAAAGGCGCTCGCCATTAATTTGTCGGCGTATAAATTACAGATGGAAGAAATGCACCAGACCTTTGGCACCATGCTGAGGCAATTGCCGAATACGAATGAAGTGCCGGATCTATTAATCGATATCACGCAGGCGGGCTTAGGCAGAGGGCTGGAGTTTATTCTGTTCAAGCCGGAAAAGGAAAAGCCGATCGACTTTTACGCCGAATTGCCAATCCACCTGACAGTCAGCGGCAGTTATCATGAGCTTGGCCAATTTGTAAGCGACGTGGCAGCGCTCCCACGCATTGTCACGCTCAGCGAGATTAGCATTGGCGGCGGCAGTGATAAGAGCAATAAGCTGACGATGTCCGCGTTAGCGAAAACCTATCGCTATGTTGAAGTAGAGGCGCCAAAAATAGAGGCGCCAAAAAGCGGCAAATGAGATTCTTTGCTAATCTAATAAAAGTATCTTTGCTGTGCGCGGTTCTCGTGGGATGCGGCAGCGACGGGTTAGACGACGTGCGCACCTTTGTGAAAAATGCCTATGCCGATCGCAAACCCACTGTCGAGCCGATTCCGGACATGAAACCGAGCCAAACATTTACCTACGCTGCCGACCAGCTGCCTGATCCGTTCTCGGCTTCTAATAAGATGATATCTTTGCAACCTCAGGTAGCCTCCGGCCCGAAACCGGATATGAATCGCCGCAAAGAGGCCCTGGAGGAATATCCGCTCGACGCCTTGAAAATGGTAGGGACACTCTCGCGCGGTAAAGAGACCTGGGCGGTCATTCAAGCCCCCGACGGAAGCGTGTACCGTGCGCAGAGAGGAAGTTATATCGGGCAGAACTTCGGCAAGGTGATTAAGATCACGGAAGAAAAAATCGAGTTGGTTGAGCTCATCCCCGGTTCTCCGGGGAGTTGGGTGGAACGCGAGGCGAGCCTCGCCGTGGCGGAATAAGAGTGCATCCTGATGAGAAAAGACTGCTTTGTTAAATTTGCCCTGGGCGAGTTGATCGGCCTCGGCCTGCTTTTAAGCCTGTTGGCCGGAGTGAATGCTGCTTATGCCGGCGAGCTTCAATCCATCGCTTGGGAAAAAGGTGGCGCTGCAACATTGCAAATACGGATAAGCGGGCAAGCCTCGTATGAAACTGAAAGCCTGGAAGACGGCCAGCGCTTGCGCATCCGCTTTCCGCAAACCACGTTAGCCCCGGCGGCGAAAGACATTGAAGGGCGCAATAAGGTAAAAGGAGTCTATCCCTATTTGGCTGATAACGGCGCGGCGGCATATGTCGATTTTCTAATGGTTGAGCCCGGTCAGCTTCAGATTCAACCGGCACAGTATGGATACCGGGTTAACGTTTTTACCGGCGCTTCGGTGGTATTCAAGAAAAGCGCGAACTTGCCGGCCGCCGCTGTGAATGCGCTGGAAGAAATCAGTTATACCCAGCTGCCGGGAGATAGACTGCAAATCACTCTCAGGATGTCGGCGGCCCCGGAGACACCGTCCGCATTTACGATTAATCAGCCTCCCCGGATCGCGCTCGATTTTACCAATACCCGTCTTAATCTTCCGAAAAAGAACGTGCGCATCGGTTACGGGGCGGTGGCGAATGTCACAGCGGTCGAGGCCGAAAACCGTGCACGAGTAGTATTGAGCCTGATTAAGCCTGCGGCCTACACGATGAGCATTAAGGATAAGGATATCGTTCTTATTGTGGAAAATCCGGTCGGCGCCATCGCGGGAACGGAAGCGCCAAAAACCACCCACTTTGCCGGCGCCACCAAGCCCGGCAAGTATAGTTTAAAGAATATCGATTTTCGCCGCGGCCCGGCGGGTGATGGCAAGGTCATTATCGACCTTTCCGACCCGGGCGTAGGAGTTAGTATTTACGAACAAGCCGGCGAGATTATGGTGGATTTTCTCGACACGAGCATCTCACAAGACTTGCAACGGCGCCTGGATGTCGTGGATTTTGCTACGCCCATTCAGACTATCGATACCTTCGCTCAAGGCAAGAATGTGCGCATGGTGATTAAACCTAAAGGCCAGTATGAACATCTCGCTTATCAGGCGGGGAATGTTTTTACCGTCGACGTCAAGCCGGTGGTTGTTAAACCCGGGGAAGAAAAGAAGGTCGATGAATTTGGCTATTCCGGCGAAAAATTGTCGCTTAATTTTCAGAACATCGATGTCCGGGCGGCGCTCCAAGTCATCGCGGATTTTACCAGCTTGAATTTTGTTACCAGTGACAGCGTGAAGGGCAACCTCACCCTGCGCCTGAAAGATGTGCCATGGGATCAGGCGTTGGACATTATTGTCAGCAGCAAGAACCTGGCGATACGGCGTAAAGGTAATGTCGTCACGGTCGCACCGGCGGACGAAGTGGCCGCTAAGGAAAAACTGGCGCTGGAGGCGACCAAGCAGGTTTTAGAGCTGGAACCATTGATCTCGGAATTAATCCAGATCAACTATGCCAAGGCGGAAGATATCGCGACCTTGTTAAAGTCCATCAAAGCGGTGGCCGGGGCTGCATCGCAGCAATATCAAGCGCCTTTCAGTAATGTTAGCTATGGTGGGAAGCAAGAAACAGAATCCAATACCCTTCTATCACCGCGCGGACAGGTTACTGTGGATGCGCGCACCAATTCCTTACTCATTCAGGATACCCCCGGCAAGGTGCGCGAAGTGCGCAAATTGATCTCTGCGTTAGATAAGCCGGTGCGCCAAGTGATGATCGAGACACGCTTGGTCCAGGCGACCGATGACTTCAGCCGAAGCTTAGGGGTGAAATTCGGCACCAGCAACTCCTATAACACGTCAGGGACTAGCATTAGCCAAGGATCCGCGATTGATCCCGTGACCGTTTCCCTGGTCAATGGGTTAAACGTGAACTTGCCGTCCGCGGGCGCCGGCAGCAGCCCCGCCGGCTCGCTCGCTTTAACTATTGTCAGATTGGGCAGCGGCAATTTGTTAAACCTCGAACTTTCCGCTTTGGAAGCCGAAAGTAAGGGGAAGGTTATCTCCAGCCCGCGCTTGATTACCGCCAACCAGAAAAAGGCGCGCATCGAACAAGGTCAGGAGCAGATCTTTCCGCTCGGTTTCGGGGTAAGCCTAACGAAAAAAGCGGTATTAAGCCTTGACGTTACGCCGCAGATCACGCCGGATGACCGGGTCATCATGGATGTCGAGATTACCAAAGACGATTTCGTCGATGCGGCTTCCCCGCGCCTTAATACGAAACGACTCACCACCCAGGTACTGTTGGATAACGGCGAAACGGTCGTAATCGGCGGCATATTTGAGCAAGACGAGCTTAAGGCCACAACTCAAGTGCCGGTTTTAGGCAATTTGCCTCTCATAGGCTGGTTGTTTAAGAACAAATCGGTGAGGGACAATAAAACCGAATTATTAATCTTTCTCACCCCGCGTATCCTTTCGTCGTCGCTCAGCTTGCGTTAGTTCAGTTGATTTCTTCTCCGGATACTGGCATACCTTGCAGTATGACGGGTAACATTTTTCTGATTGGACCGATGGGCGTCGGCAAATCCACCATTGGGCGTCATCTTGCTGAACTTCTGAACATGGATTTTCTCGACTCCGATCATGAGATTGAAAAACTCACCGGCGCCAGCGTTGCCTTGATTTTCGAGATCGAAGGCGAAGCCGGTTTCCGCAAACGGGAAGCCGCGGCTATCGACGAGCTCACCCGTAAAGAGAATCTGGTGCTGGCTACCGGCGGCGGAGCGATTCTGCTTGAAGCCAACCGGCAAGCCTTGCGCAGCCGCGGCTTCATTGTTTATCTGCACGCCGATATTGGCACCTTGGCGGAACGAACCCGCCGGGATCGCCATCGTCCGTTGTTACAAACCGATAACCCGCGTAAGAGATTGGAGGAATTAATGAAAATGCGCGAGCCTGTGTATCGCAAGGAAGCCGATTTAATCATTAATACCGATCACCGCGCGCCTGCAAGTGTCGCCCGGGAAATTGCCGCGAAATTGCGAGCCAAAAAATTCAATGAAAACGCTTCATCTTGATTTGGGCGAACGCAGTTACCCGATTTATATCGGCGATAACCTGCTAACACGGGCTGATTTGATCAGCCCTCATATCGCCGGGGCACGCGTGGCGATCATCAGTAATGAAACGGTTGCGCCGCTTTATTTAAATACGGTAGCCGGCACGCTGGCCGGATTTCGGCCTATTTCTATTGTGCTGCCGGACGGCGAGAAGTACAAAAATATCGAGACCTTAAACCGTATTTTCACCGGCCTGTTGGAGGCGCGTTGCGATCGCAAGACGACATTAATTGCCTTGGGTGGCGGAGTCGTGGGCGACATGGCGGGATTTGCCGCCGCTTGTTATCAACGCGGTGTGCCGTTCATTCAAATCCCCACTACCCTATTGGCCCACGTCGACTCTTCGGTCGGCGGCAAAACCGGGGTCAATCATCCGCTGGGGAAAAATATGATCGGCGCGTTTCATCAACCACGTTGCGTCATCATCGATACCGCTACGCTGAATACCCTGCCGGACAAAGAATTGTCCGCGGGGCTGGCTGAAGTGATTAAATACGGCCTGATACGCGACCAACAATTCTTCGCCTGGCTGGAACAGAATATGGCGGCGCTGCGCGCGCGCGACGCGCAGGCCATGAGTTACGCCATCGAGCATTCTTGCCGGAATAAAGCCGAGGTCGTGGCGGCGGATGAGAAAGAGACCGGCGTACGCGCGTTACTTAATTTTGGCCACACCTTTGGCCATGCGATTGAAACCGGCACCGGTTACGCCTGGTTACACGGCGCCGCGGTGGCGGTGGGCATGGTCATGGCCGCGGATTTATCGCATCGTTTAAGCCGGCTGCAACCGGAAGCGCTGCGGCGCATCGAGGCCTTGATGAAGCAGGCGGGCCTGCCGGTCCGCCCACCCGCGCTTCGCGCCGCGCATTTTCTGGAACTGATGGCGGTCGATAAAAAGGCGCGGGAGGGGAGGCTGCGCTTGGTGCTGTTACACGCGATCGGCCAGGCCGTTATCAGTGATGAGTTCTCGCCCGCCTTGCTTAAGGAAACCTTGATTCATTGTGGGCTCAGTGCATGAATCTCGCCTCCTATGCCGCCATTGAGGCCCGGTCGCGGGGGCGCTGCTACCCTGAAACCGCGCCGGCTTACCGGAGCGAATACCAGCGCGACCGCGACCGCATTATTCATTGCGCCGCGTTCCGGCGCCTGGAATATAAAACCCAGGTTTTCGTTAATCATGAAGGCGATTTATTCCGCACCCGCCTGACTCATTCTATTGAGGTAGCGCAAATCGGACGGTCCGTGGCGCGGGCGCTAAAGCTAAACGAGGATCTCACCGAGGCCGTCGCGCTGGCCCACGATCTCGGCCATACGCCGTTTGGACATTCCGGCCAGGAGGCGTTGAACGCCTGCATGCAGGCGTTTGGGGGGTTTGAGCATAATTTGCAATCGCTGCGCGTCGTCGACCTGTTGGAAGAAAGGTACGCCGAGTTTCCCGGCCTCAATTTAACCTTCGAGACGCGCGAGGGCATACTCAAACACTGTTCGGTAAAAAAAGCGCAGGAATTAGGCGAGCTAGGCCGCCGCTTTATTGAAAACAGGCAGCCGGGGCTGGAAGCGCAGCTGGCCAACCTTGCGGATGAGATCGCTTACAACAACCACGATGTCGATGACGGTTTGCGTTCCGGCCTGCTTGAGCCGGATCAGCTGGCGGAAACCGCTTTGTTCAGCGAACAATACGCCGCGGTGGAAAAGGCCTATGCCGACCTTGCCCCGCGCCGCCGGGTGCATGAGGTCATCCGGCGCATGATCAATCGCTTAGTGGTGGATCTGATTGAAAACAGCCGTAAGCTAATAACTGAATCGGGGGTGAAAAACAGCGACGACGCGCGCGCGTTGGCCGTTCCCCTGATTGCACACAGCGAGCCGGTTAAGAAAAAAATTCACGAATTAAAGCAGTTTTTGCGGCATCATCTCTATGCGCACTACCGCGTACGACGCATGAGCTTGAAGGCGGACAGGGTGGTGCGCCTGCTGTTTAATGCTTTTAACGAAGATATCCGCCTGCTGCCGCCGCAATATCAGGAAAAACTGCAGCAAGGCGAAGACGGCGAAGCGGCCCAAGCGCGCATTATTGCCGACTACATCGCCGGCATGACCGATCGTTACGCCATCCAAGAGCATGCGCGTTTATTTGAGCCTAGCGAACTGACCTGAGAGGGAAACCAACCCCCTGTTTTCATACTCCAAAGTATCGCCCTAATTGTATCCCTGGAATCCGGACGGTATACTCTTGACCCTTTTTGCGGAATTTACGCAACTTAACTTAAGTTAAATGAAGACGACCATGTATTTGATCGGCGGTGAAAATCGGCCAAGTATTAAGAAAAGCGGTTATTTTGCCGGCAAAATCCGGTTTTGGCAGAGCCGTAGACGAGGGTAGTCCGATGCCATATCCAGAATCTCCGTCGCCACCGGGCCTTTATAATCCGGCGTTTGAGCATGACGCCTGCGGCGTTGGTTTTGTGGTCGATATTAAAGGGCGCAAATCCCACACTATTATCAGCCAGGCCCTGACCATACTTAAGAATTTATTGCACCGCGGCGCCTGTGGCTGCGAAGAGAACACCGGCGACGGCGTCGGTATTCTGATCCAAATGCCGCATGCTTTCCTGGCGCGTGTATGCGCGACGCTCAATATTGCCTTGCCGGCCGCCAAGCGCTACGGCGCCGGCATGGTTTTCCTGCCGCGCGACCCAAGGCAGGCGCGCCATTGCCAACAGGCGTTTGCGGCCATCATAAGTGAGGAGGGACAACAGTTGCTTGGCTGGCGCGATGTCCCTACCAGCGATTCCCATATCGGCCCGTCGGCGCAGGCGGTCGAACCGGTTTTCAAGCAGATCTTTATTAAGCGCGCCGCCGATTTACCGGACGATGCCGCGTTCGAGCGCCGGCTTTACATCATCCGTAAACGGATCGAGCACGTAATCTGGAATTCGGACCTGTCCGAGCGCAAGCTTTTTTATATCCCAAGCCTGTCTTATAAGACCCTGGTTTATAAGGGCATGCTCACCGGCAACCAGTTCGAGACCTTTTTTCCCGATATCATTGATCCGCGGGTGGAGTCGGCGCTGGCACTGGTGCATCAGCGTTTTTCGACCAATACCTTCCCTTCCTGGCCGTTGGCGCATCCCTACCGGTTTATCGCCCATAACGGCGAGATCAATACCCTGCGCGGCAACATCAACTGGATGCGCGCGCGCGAGGCGTTATGCGCTTCGCCGCTATTCGGCGACGATTTGAAAAAGATCCTGCCGATCGTGACGGAAGGCGGCAGCGACTCCGCCATTTTTGATAATGTCCTGGAATTTTTGCACATGGCCGGCCGGCCGTTGCCGCTGGCGATGCTGATGATGATCCCGGAGGCCTGGAGCGGTCACGAGGCTATGGATCCAGAGCGCAAGGCGTTTTACGAATACCACGGCTGCCTGATGGAACCCTGGGACGGCCCTGCCTCCATCGCTTTTACCGACGGCACGGTGATCGGCGCGGTGCTCGACCGGAATGGCCTGCGCCCATCACGCTACTACGTGACCAAGGACGGCTTAGTAGTGATGGCATCGGAAGTCGGCGTGCTCGACATCCCGCCGGAGAACGTCTTAATCAAAGAACGCCTGCACCCCGGCCGTATCTTTTTGGTCGATACCGCCGCCGGCCGCATTATTGACGACGCTGAATTAAAGCGCACATTTGCCGGCGAACGGCCTTACCAGCAATGGCTGGAGCAGAATTTAATTCCGCTGGCGCAACTGCCGGCGCCGCCGCACGTACATCAGCCCGATCATGATACGATGTTGCAGCGGCAACAGGTGTTCGGTTATACCCACGAGGACCTGCGTTTGCTGATGGCGCCGATGGCGCAGAACGGCGAAGAACCGGTCGGGTCCATGGGGACCGATACCGCGCTGGCGGTACTGTCTGATCGTCCGCGCCTGCTGTATGACTATTTCAAACAATTATTCGCCCAAGTGACGAATCCGCCGCTCGACGGCATCCGCGAGGCCCTGGTCACGCAAATCGCCACCCCGCTGGGCCCCGAGGGTAACCTCTTACAACCTTCGCCGGAAAGTTGCCGGCAGCTTAAGTTGGAAACGCCGATCCTGGATAACGAAGAGTTGGCTCGCATCCGGCATGTGCGGTTGCCCGGCTTCCGCGCCACGACTATTCCCATTCTTTTCCCGGTTGCGGACGGCGAAGTCGGGCTGACACGCGCGTTGGAAACGGTGTGCCAACAGGCGAGCGCCGCCATTGTTGACGGTTGCACCTTTATTATTCTTTCCGACCGCGGTACGGATCAGCATCTCGCCCCAATTCCAGCATTGCTCGCTACCGCCGGCGTACATCACCATTTAGTGCGCACCGGTACGCGCGTGAAGGCGGGACTTGTGATTGAATCGGGCGAGCCGAGAGAAGTGCACCACATGGCGCTGTTGCTCGGTTATGGTGCCGGCGCGATCAACCCTTATCTTGCATTTGAAACTCTGGACGACATAATCCGCCAAGGCCTGTTGGCGGGAATAGACCACGCCAAGGCGGTTAAGAATTACATCAAGGCGCTGAATAAGGGCATCCTCAAAGTCATTTCCAAGATGGGGATTTCCACCATTCAATCTTATCGCGGCGCCCAGATCTTCGAAGCCATTGGGTTAAATAAGGCGTTTATTGCTAAATATTTCACCTGGACCGCCTCGCGCATCGGCGGTATCGGGCTCGACGTGATCGCAAAAGAAGCGAGCCTGCGCCATCATCATGCTTATCCCGAACGGCCGGCGGGCAAGCCCGACCTCGACTGGGGCGGCGAATACCAGTGGCGGCGGGACGGCGAATATCATTTGTTCAATCCCGACACCGTATTCAAACTGCAGCACGCCACCCGCGCCAAGCAAGACAAGATTTACCGGGAATACACGGCGCTGGTGGATAATCAAAACCGTCATCTCGCCACCTTACGCGGTTTGTTTGAGTTGAAATTCACATCGACCCCGCTCCCGTTGGAGCAGGTGGAGCCGATGGAGTCGATTTTGAAACGTTTCGCCACCGGCGCCATGTCGTACGGTTCGATCAGCCAGGAGGCGCATGAAACCCTGGCGATCGCCATGAACCGCCTCGGCGGGCGTTCCAACACCGGCGAGGGCGGTGAAGACCCGGCGCGCTATAAGCCTGACCCGAACGGCGATTCCCGCCGCAGCGCAGTCAAGCAAGTGGCCTCCGGCCGCTTCGGTGTGACCAGCGAGTACCTGGTCAATGCCGACGATTTGCAGATCAAAATGGCGCAAGGCGCGAAGCCGGGCGAGGGCGGCCAACTTCCCGGCCATAAAGTTTATCCCTGGATCGCCAAGGTACGCTATTCCACTCCCGGTGTAGGCCTTATTTCGCCGCCGCCGCACCACGATATTTATTCCATCGAAGACCTGGCGCAGCTTATTCACGATTTAAAGAATGCCAATCCGAGGGCGCGGGTACACGTTAAATTGGTGGCCGAGGTCGGCGTCGGCACGGTCGCGGCGGGCGTGGCCAAGGCGCATGCGGATGTCGTGCTCATTTCCGGTCATGACGGCGGTACCGGCGCGTCACCGCTTACGTCCATTAAGCACGGCGGCGTACCGTGGGAGCTCGGCGTGGCCGAGACCCAGCAGGTGCTGGTGATGAATAATCTGCGCGACCGCATCGTGGTGCAGACCGACGGGCAAATGAAGACCGGCCGCGACGTGGTGATCGCCGCCTTGCTGGGCGCGGAAGAGTACGGCTTCTCCACCGCGCCGCTGGTGGTCTTGGGCTGCATCATGATGCGCGTGTGTCATTTGAACACCTGTCCGGTGGGCATCGCCACGCAGGACCCGGAGCTTAGGAAAAAATTCACCGGTAAGCCGGAGTTCGTAGAAAATTTCTTCCGCTACGTCGCCGAAGAAGTGCGCGCATACATGGCCAAGCTCGGATTCCGCAGCGTGGATGAGATGATCGGGCGCGTGGATAAACTCGATGTCAAACAAGCCGTGGACCATTGGAAGGCGCGCGGTCTCGATTTCTCAGAGATTCTGTACCAACCGAAGGTAGGGCCGGAGGTGGCGCAACGCAGGGTGCGCGGGCAAGATCACGGTTTAGAAAAATCCTTGGACGTGACCACGATTATTCCGCTGTGCAGCGAGGCGCTGGAACATAAAAAACCGGTCGATATTATTCTGCCCATCCGCAACATTAACCGCACCGTCGGTACGATACTGGGTTACGAAATTACCCGGCGTTATGGCGGTGAAGGCTTGCCGGATGACACCATCCGCCTCCACTTTACCGGCTCGGCGGGACAAAGCTTCGGCGCGTTTGTGCCCAAAGGCGTGACTATGACCTTGGAAGGCGATGCCAACGACTATGTCGGCAAAGGGCTTTCCGGCGGCAAGATTATCATTTATCCGCCAAGGTCCGCCAGCTTTGTGCCGGAAGAAAATATTTTGATCGGCAACGTGGTTTTGTACGGCGCCACCGGCGGCGAGGCGTATTTCCGTGGGGTGGCCGGCGAACGCTTTGCGGTCAGGAACAGCGGCGCCTACACCGTAGTCGAGGGCATTGGCGACCACGGCTGTGAATACATGACCGGCGGCCGGGTGGTGATCATCGGGCCGACCGGCCGTAACTTCGCCGCCGGCATGTCAGGCGGCATGGCTTATGTTTTGGATAGCGCCGGCGATTTCAAGCGCCGCTGCAATCTCGGTATGGTGGATTTAGAGCCGCTGATTGAAACTGAGGACATAGAAACGGTAAAGGATCTTTTGAACCGCCACGTACGCTATACCCAAAGCGCGGTGGCGAAAAAGATCTTGGCGAACTGGCGCGCCGTGCAGCCGAAGTTCGTTAAGGTCATGCCCAAGGACTACAGGCGCATTCTAGTGGCTATCAAGAAAGCGGAGAATACGGGAATACCGGTCGACCAGGCGGTGATGGAAGCAGCGCATGGGTGAGGTCAAAGGCTTTATCGAGTTTAGGCGCGGGAAGCAGCCTTACCGTCCGGTTGTGGAACGCGTCCGGGATTGGCGCCAAGTGATGCTGCCGTGGCCGGCGGACAAGCTCAAGCAGCAGGGTGCGCGCTGTATGGATTGCGGTATTCCCTTCTGCCATCAGGGATGTCCCCTCGGCAACTTGATTCCCGACTGGAACGATTTGGTCTACCGCGACCACTGGCAAGAGGCGATTGACCGGCTGCATGCCACCAATAACTTTCCCGAATTTACCGGCACCTTGTGCCCGGCGCCGTGCGAGGGCGCGTGTGTGCTGGGCATCAACGATGATCCGGTAACCATTAAAGCCATCGAGCTCGCCATTATTGATCGCGCGTTCGCGGAAGGCTGGGTTCAGCCGCGGCCGCCAAGCGTGCAAACCGGCAAAAAAGTCGCGATTATCGGCTCCGGCCCGGCGGGACTGGCCTGCGCGCAACAACTGCGCCGCGCCGGCCATGCGGTTACCGTGTTCGAACGCGACGACCGCATCGGCGGCTTGCTGCGTTACGGCATCCCCGAATTTAAGATGGAGAAGCTAGTGCTGAATCGGCGCCTAAAACAGCTAGAGGCTGAGGGCGTCAAATTCGTCGCCAACACGCACGTGGGGGTTAGCGTCCCGGCCGCTGATTTGAAGAAAAATTTCGACGCCATCGTCTTGACCGGCGGGGCCTGCGCACCGCGCGACCTGCCGATTCCCGGGCGGGAACTGAAAGGCGTCTACTTTGCGATGGAATATTTGACCCTGCAAAACAAGCGCTGCGAAGGCGATGCCATTGACGACCAGGCCTTTATCAGCGCCAAAGGCAAGCACGTGGTTATTATCGGCGGCGGCGATACCGGCGCCGACTGCTTAGGCACCGTCCATCGCCAGGGCGAACTCTCGGTGCATCAGCTCGAGATTATGCCGCGACCGCCGGATAAGCGCGCGCCGGATAATCCCTGGCCGCAATGGCCGAATATTTACCGGGTGTCCGCGGCGCATGAGGAAGACGGCGAGCGGGTTTATGCGGTTTCAACTAAGCGGTTTTTGGCGGATGAGCGTGGTCGCGTGAAGGCACTTGAAGTAATTAAAGTTGAAATGGTGCGCGATAGCGGACAGGCTTCTTTCAAACAGGTTCCCGGCAGCGAGTTTATACTTCCTTGCGAGTTGGCATTGTTGGCGATGGGTTTCCTCGGGCCCGAACGCCCCGGCATGTTGGAACAGCTTGGGGTTAAGCTTACCGAGCGCGGCAATGTGTGGCGCGACGAAAACTGGATGACAAATGTGCCGGGCGTATTTACCGCCGGCGATATGCAGCACGGGCAGTCCTTGATTGTCACCGCCATCGCCGAAGGCCGCTCGGCCGCGCGCGGCATCGATCAACATTTAATGGGTGCGTCCGATCTCCCTGCGCCGCTCTGAAGGCAGCGTGCGCGAAAAGAGCTGGAAGCCATCTCAGAAATCCATGTAGGGTGGGTCAAGCGCAGCGGACCCACCGAAAATCTTAATCTTTTGTTGGGTTCGCCGCTGTCGCGGCTTAACCCAACCTACATTTAAGAAGCGTTATTGAGATAACTTCTAATAAATCAGTTTCTCGTCCTTGCGGCGATTAAATTTTCAGGCCCCTGCGGCAAATATTTATGACTGAACTTAAAAACGACCGCTTATTGCGCGCGCTGTTGCGGCAACCGGTCGATGCCACGCCGGTATGGATGATGCGCCAGGCCGGCCGTTATCTGCCTGAGTATCGCGCGACGCGCGCGAAGGCCGGCTCCTTCATGCGATTGTGCACTACGCCGGAATTGGCCTGCGAAGTCACTTTGCAGCCATTGCGACGGTTTCCACTGGATGCCGCTATTTTATTTTCCGACATCCTTACGATTCCCGATGCCATGGGTCTTGGTCTCTACTTTGTTGAAGGAGAAGGGCCCCGCTTCGAACGCCCGGTGCGAACGTCTGCGGATATAAAGAAGCTGAATGTGCCGGACCCGGAAGATAAATTGCGTTACGTGTTGGATACCGTGCGCCTGGTTCGCACCGAACTGAACGGCAGTGTCCCGCTGATCGGATTTGCCGGCTCACCGTGGACATTGGCGACTTATATGGTGGAAGGTGCCGCCAGTAAGGACTACAGCAAGATCAAGGGCCTGCTGTTTGACCAACCCGATTTGCTGCACCAGCTGCTCGCCATTAATGCGCGCGCAGTGGCGACTTATCTTAACGCCCAAATCGCCGCCGGCGCCCAAGCGGTAATGATTTTTGATACCTGGGGCGGCGTACTGACCCCGCGCGACTATAAAGAATTTTCTTTGCGCTACATGGCTGAGATCGTCGCGGAACTTAAGCAAACGGGAAAGCGAAACCGGATCCCCATCATTCTATTTACTAAAGGCGGGGGACCATGGTTGGAGGCCATGGCGGATACCGGTTGTGATGCGCTGGGTATAGATTGGACGGTAAATATCGGCGAAGCCCGCCGCCGGGTCGGGGCTAAGGTCGCGCTGCAAGGAAATATGGATCCGGCTTTATTGTATGCAAGGCCTGCGCGCATACGCGCGGAGGTTGCAACCATCCTCGCCGATTACGGTCACGGCGAGGGACAGGTGTTTAATCTCGGGCACGGCATACTGCCCGATGTGGACCCCGAGCATGCGGCGGTTTTTGTGCAAGCGGTGCACGAATTAAGCCCGCCTTATCATAAAAACTCATAAAGATTTTCCTGCACCCGCATCGCGTCAGCCATAAAAAATTTTCTAAGTCAACGGCTTTATTCACAAATTATGATAATAGCCGCGCGTTTTTTTAGAGCTGCTCAACCGGACTTGGATACGATCTGTAAAATAAAGATAAGTAGTTGAATAAAAAGAATTTATTTGAGTCGATTATTTTTTGAACATTTTAACGGAAAAGCCCGCAATCAGGCCTTTGTCGGAGGTCTGTAGGGGTTTTTTCAACAATGTTATCCACAGTTTTTGTGGGTAAATCTTGATCTCTTTTTGGGTCAATTAGTTAGCGTTTTTTGTTGGCGTTATTCTCGATCGTGGAGCGCATCGTTCCACGCCATAACGACTTTTTAGGATGTGATAGAGTCGTAGCTTTATGTCCACTCCGCCCATCCTGCAAGTCGCCGTGCCCGCGCCTTTGCGCCAAACTTTTGATTATATTGCGCCCGATCATCCTTGGCCTGAACCCGGGGTGCGGGTGCGCGTGCCTTTTGGCCGGCGCAAATTGGTCGGGGTTTTATTAAAAGTCGTTGAAAACAGCGAGTTGCCGCGCGAGAAGCTTAAATCCGCCATCGCCGTTTTAGACCAACAGCCGCTGCTCGCCAAGGACCTGCTGGCGCTGTTGCGTTGGGCGGCCGACTACTACCATCATCCCATCGGCGAAGTTATCCAGGCCGCGTTGCCGGCCCGATTGCGCCAGGGGCATCCAGCCACCGTGGCCGGGATAGAAATTTGGAAACTGACCGCGGCCGGCCGCGCGCCGCCGCCGGAGGCATTTGCGCGCGCGCCGGTGCAAAAAAAGATTTGGCAGGCCTTATGCGATGCAAGGCCCGGATTATCGGCCGCCGCTTTGGCGGAAATTTCCCCGCGTTGGCGCGCGATCCTGCGGGGCTTCGTAAGCGCGCAATGGGTGGGCGTCGAGGTAGGCGATTGCCTGGCGGCCCCCCCTGTAGGCAGCGTCCCGGCGCCGGTATTGAAGCCGGCGCAAGCCGCCGCGGTGGAAGCGGTTACAGCGGATTTACCGAATTTCCATTGCTTCTTGCTGCATGGGATCACCGGCAGCGGCAAAACCGAGGTTTATTTGCGGCTGGTTGAAAAAACCTTGGCAACCGGCCGCCAGGCATTGATATTAGTGCCTGAAATCGGATTAACCCCACAATTAATAAAGCGTTTTCAGCAGCGTTTTCCCACCCCCATCGCGGTATTGCATTCCGGGTTAAGCGATTCAGAACGCTTGTGCGCCTGGCAAGCCGCCGGCACGGGTAAAGCCGCGATTGTGCTCGGCACCCGCTCGGCGGTGTTTGCGCCATTTAGCCGGCTTGGCCTGATCGTGGTCGATGAGGAACATGATGGTTCCTATAAACAACAGGAGGGTTTCCGTTATCATGCGCGTGACCTGGCCATTTGGCGCGCGCGCCGCGAACAAATCCCGATTGTGCTCGGCTCCGCCACGCCGTCCCTGGAAAGCTTAAATAACGTCAGGCAAAGACGTTACCAGTTGCTGAAGTTGCCGGACCGCACCGGCGGGGCGGGTTTGCCGGAGGTGCGCCTGTTGGATCTACGGCGTTTGGCGGTCAACGACGGCTTGTCGCCCCCCCTGCTGCAAGCGCTGAAAGACCGGCTGGATAAAGGCGAGCAAAGTTTATTGTTTCTAAATCGGCGCGGCTTCGCCCCGGTATTGTTATGCCGCGGCTGTGGTTGGCTGGCGCCTTGCCGCCGCTGTGATGCCAGGTTGACCTTGCATAAGCGCTCCGGGCGCCTGCGTTGCCATCATTGCGGCGCCGATCATGCGGTTCCGTCGCAATGCCCGCAATGCGGCGGAAACGATCTACGGGGGTTGGGAGAGGGTACCCAGCGCGTGGAAGCCGCCTTGGCGCGCCATTTTCCCCACGCCCGCATCGTGCGCGTCGATCGCGACAGCATCCGCCGCAAGGATGCGCTGGCCGATAAGCTGCGCCAGGTCCACACGGGTGAAGCGGATATTCTGGTCGGCACGCAGATGCTGTCCAAGGGGCATGATTTTCCGCGCGTTACCCTGGTGGGCGTGGTCAATGCCGATCAAGGTTTATATGGGGTCGATTTTCGTTCCGGCGAGCAGTTGTTCCAGCAGATCATCCAAGTCGCCGGCCGGGCCGGGCGTAGCGACACCCCTGGCCAGGTGCTGGTTCAAACTTATCATAGCGATAACCCCTTATTTACCGCGCTATGCCGGCACGACTACCAAGTTTTTGCCGACTATGCGTTGGAAGAACGCAGGCAGGCGGAATACCCTCCGTTCGCGCATCTGGCGTTATTGCGCGCTGAATCGCCGCAGGCAGGCGCGGCCTTGGCCTTTTTACACCAGGCTCGCGCCCTGGCGCTGCCGGTTTCCAGTACCTATGTTCAATTAATGGAGCCCGCGCCTTCGCCCATGGAGCGCCGCGCCGGCCGCTATCGCGCGCAATTATTGGCGCAGTCCTTACAGCGCCCCGCCTTGCATGAGTTTCTCGCCCGTTGGTTACTCAAGCTCGAGCGCTATAAACCGGGGAAAAAGGTGCGTTGGTCGCTGGATGTGGACCCCATGGTTATGTATTAAGGAATTTCTGCAGTATTTGTAGGGTGGGCTTGCGCACCGAATAACCGTATGCAAAAAGGTGCGCAAGCGCACCCTACTTGCTAATATCCAAATCAGCCTCGGAACTAATGGTGATCTCAAAGTTTCTTGTTCCATAATGGCCAATATGTTCATTGCCTCGCGCAAATTGTTATAACAGCGTATCTATTCTTACAGTCGTATCTATTCTTGTAGAGTCCCAGTCTCTTCCAACATGGTATGAGTCTGAACATGGGCACGTATTTCCAACGAGGTATGAGTCTGAACGCTAGGGTTTGGGTCGATCATTACTCCCATGGTGATCGACATGAACGAAAAACAACTCAAAACGGTGGCGCAGTTACGCGCCTTTCTCGACGGCACACTGGAGGTGCGGTTTGAACCCATTGGCGAGGACACCCAGCGCTACGAGCTCATTGCCGCGGTGCTCAGACGCTTTCGCTACCGCCGCCTCAAGCGGCCCGATAAGGGGGTAGTGTTGCGCTATCTCGAACACACCACCGGCTACTCGCGCCAGCAGCTCACGCGCCTGGTGTGCCGCGTGCTGGAGGGAGGAAACCTCGCCAAACGCTATGCGGCGCCCGCAAAGGGCTTTACCCGCAAGTTTACGCCCGAAGACGTGACACTGCTCGCCGAAACCGATGCGCTGCATGGGACGTTATCCGGCCCGGCCACCCGATGCCTCATGCAACGCGCGTTTCACGTTTTTGGGGATGTCCGTTATGAGCGACTCGCCACGATCTGCGTGGCGCATCTGTACAACCTGCGCCGCGGGGGTGGCTACCAGGCGCGGCGGTTGCACTGGACTAAGACCAAGGGTCACAACGTGCCAATTGCTGAGCGCCGCGCCCCAACGCCCGAGGGCCGCCCGGGCTTCATCCGCATTGACAGTGGCGACCCCGGCGACCAGGACGGCCTTAAGGGCCTCTACCACATCAACGCCATCGATTGCGTGACGCAGTTCGAATTCGTCGCCACCTGTGAGCGCTTGAGCGAAGCGTATCTGCTGCCCGTGCTCGAAGCATTGTTTGAGCACTTCCCGTTTCGAATCTTGGGCTTTCACGCCGATAACGGCTCGGAGTACATCAACCGCACCGTGGCTGAGCTGCTGGAAAAACTGCGGGTGGAGTTCACCAAATCCCGCCCACGGCTGAGCTCCGACAACGGGCTAGCGGAAACCAAGAACGGCGCTATTGTGCGTAAACACCTTGGCTACAGCCATATCCCTCAGTGCTACGCCGCAAAGCTCAATGCCTTCTGCCAGGAATTCCTCAACCCCTATGTCAATTTCCACCGCCCTTGCTTCTTCGCCGAGTCTGTCACCGATGAGAAGGGCAAGACCAGAAAACGCTACCTCCTCAAGAACATGATGACCCCGTACGAAAAGCTCAAATCGCTGCCGTATGCCAAAAACTTCCTCAAGCCCGGAATAAGCTTTGCGCAACTGGATCAAACGGCCAAAGCCATCAGTGATAATGAAGCGGCTCAAAGACTCAACAAGGCACGAACCAAACTCTTCCAGTCCATCAACCGTCGATCCAACCATGCAGCCTAAACTCACTACCTACCACTTTTACCTACCACCTTTGTTCAGACTCAAACCTGTATTGGAATTGACTG
>DATGVQ010000152.1:0-7414 GCA_035300145.1 Acidiferrobacterales bacterium
GCGAACTGATGGCGACCGTGCGGAGCCATCTGCATCGACGCCAAAAGCAACCTGCCTTGATCAAAAACCTTTTTCAGGAAAGGCATGTCCGTTATGCGGCGTAAAGGAAAACTACGCACTATTTGATGGCCTCCTCAGTAATACCAAATTCCGCGCTTTTTGGAATGATGAATCTGCAGAGGGTCCTACTATTCAAGAACTCGATGAACGGGAGGCGGCATCAGCTCGCCTTAAAGATGTAGAAACTTGCATGGATGCCTTTTGTAAGAAAAACGCGTAACTACTTTCAAACCCTTTCGTTAAGTACATACTTCCGAAAATGGCGGTACATCCCTATACCGCGACGGGCAGGAAGCCCTAGTGCCGCGGTAGCGGTCCCTTTCGGCATCCTGCCTCTCAGGACACTCGCACATCCCTGTGCATCGCAGGAGGCGCGAGAGCGACCACCGCAGGGTGCTGAAAAACGAGTTTTTCAGCACCCTGCTAACGATCAACCCCCGCCGCCGTACAGGTAGTTAGGCAACCACAACGTCATCCCCGGCCAAAAGTACATGATCACCATACACAGCAGGATGATGACCATATACGGCATCATGCCGGCAAATATCTGGTTCAGGGTGACATGCGGAGGCGACACTCCCTTCAGATAAAACGCCGACATGGCCACCGGCGGCGACAGGAAGGCGGCCTGCAGATTCACCGCGATCAACGTGCCGAACAATATCGGATCGACATTAAAGTGCTTGAGCAACGGCAGGAAAATCGGCACGAAAATAACAATGATCTCAGTCCACTCCAACGGCCAGCCGAGGAAAAAAATAATCGCCTGCGATAGCAGCATGAACTGCACGGACGTCATATTAAGGCTTAGCACCCAGTGCTCGATGACCTGCTGCCCGCCAAGAATGGCGAACACCGCGGAGAATAACGCCGAGCCGACAAACAACCAGCACACCATGGCGGTGGTCTTGGCGGTCAGGAACACCGATTGCTTGATGCGGTCCAGGCTCAACTGTTTGCCCTGCAGCGCCAACAACACCGCGCCCGCCGCGCCCACCGCCGCGGATTCGGTTGCGGTGGTAATGCCGAACAGAATCACCGCCAGCACCAAGATCGTAAGAATCCCAAGCGGCATGACTGACTCGATCAACATTTTCAGGATTTCAAACTGCTCAGGGTTCATCTGCCGGTAATAAAAAGCGAGCAAAAGGAGTGCGATGCCGGCGCTTGCCCAAAAATAGACGAAAAATTCCGGTGGCGGGCCGGCTTCGGCGGCTGGTGAGCCAGCCTGCGCGGCGCCTGCATCCGCCGGCGCGGCACCCAGCACTTTCATGTCGGGGCCGGCAAGCTCCTGGGGTTCCGTTGGTTCGCCGGGCTTTTCCGCGCCGGCCGCCGGCGCAGGCTTGGTATTAATCCCCATCTCCTGGGGCTCGCTCGGCTCTTGCCGCGGCGGGACCGCGGCGGATTCAGCCGGGACGAGACGGGCAGCCACCGGCTTGCCCGAGGCTGCCTCCGGCGTCTGGTGGATGACCACGTACCACCACACGCTCGCGAACATGACAATTAAAAGCAGCAGGGGCGACAATGAGGCGCCGAAATTTTTCAGGATACCGTAATAGCCGATGCTATCTTGCTTCGCCGCATCGCTGCGCAGCAGCTTGGCCGGATTGACCACTGCCATTATCAGGCTGAGAAACACATTGCGCGTGTAAAGATTCTGTAGGCTGGTCAGCCAGGCCGGCGCGGTAACGGAATACTCTTTCTCATCCAGCTTCGGCGCGATCTTCGGATTGATCATGGCCCAGCCGATGATATAAATGAGATACAGGAATGACAGGAAAAAGCCGGGGAACATGGCCGCCGCGTACAGCTTAACCACGGATTGACCGGCTACCGCGGCGTAGACGATGATCATGACGCTGGGGGGAATCAGAATCCCCAGCGTTCCGCCCGCGGTAATCGCGCCGGACGCCAGTTTAACGTCGTAGCCGGCGTTTAGCATGGGCTTCATGGCAATCACACCCATCAGCACCACGACCGCGCCGACGATACCGCTCGCAATCCCCCAGAAGGTGCAGACAATCAAGGTGGTGACCGCGAGCGAGGCCGGCACCCGCCGGAATGCGAGCTGGATGCTGTAAAACATCTTGTCTACCAGCGCCGCGCGTTCAATGATGTAACCCATGAACACAAACAGCGGCACTGACAACAACGTATCGTTGGTCATGACCCCGTAAGTGCGCTGGACCATGAGATCAAATATCTTGTTCTGCACCCAGGCCTGGTTAGGATCGTGGAAAGCGATGAAACCGAAAAACATACCCAGTCCCATCAACGTAAAGGCAGTGGGAAACCCCATCATGATCACCACCACGATGAGCGCCAACATCGTCAAGCCAAGTGCCGGATCACTCATTTATACCCCCCCCTTATGCTGCCCTGGTTCTTTTTTCTCCAGCTCATGGACTTTATCAATCGCCATCTTCTTATCGGCTTCCGTCACTAAAACGCTCTCTTTTAGCTGCATCTCGACGACGTCGATTTCCTCCACATCCTTGAGGCGCTGCGGCCATTCTCCGGTTTTGAGGCACATAATACAGCGCGTGATTTCGGCAAGACCTTGCAGCATCACCAGCGCCCCCGCGAGCGGGATCAATGCCTTGAAGTGATACAACGGCGGGCCGCCGGAAGTCAGGCTGGAATGCTCGTCAAGGTGCCAAGAAGTAGCCGCAAAATCAACGCCGGCATAACTCAAGGCGGCGATGCCGGGAACAAAAAACGCGATGTACAGAACCAGATCCAGCGCCGCCTGGATCCGCGGGGGGAAGGAGTTGTAGAGAAAATCCCCGCGCACGTGGCCGTCTTGCGCCAGGGTGTAGGCCCCGCACATCATGAACAGCGCGCCGTAAAGCATGTAGCTGGTATCGAACGCCCACAGGGTCGGCGCGTCGAAACCGTAGCGCATCATCACGTCGTAACAAACAACGACGGTCAACACCGCGATCAGCCAGGCGGCAGTCTTGCCCACCCAAGTACTGATTTCGTCTATGACAAAAAGGTAACGTTGCATTTGCACTCCCGATAAAAAACATCCGGCGTGAAAACGCCGGATGTTTTGCGATGCTCACTCACATATTATGATTGGAATCAAGCCTTCTTAAACCAATGGGCAAGACCCAAGTCGTTGCCGACGGTCGTGTCTTGGTTCCATTTTCCAATACGCTGCAGCCATTTCGTCTGGGAGTCCAATACCTTGGCGAAGAACGGATTTTCCTTGGTCTTGGCGGTGATCACCCGGTCCCAAGCCTTGATTTGAGCTTCCAGCACTTCTTTGGGGGTTTTATAGAATTTGACTTTATCCTTAGTCTGCATCTCGATGTAGTCTTGCGAATACCGGTCCATCGCTTTCCACGATAAATCCGCGGAGGCGGCATGCACCGCATGGCGGATAATCGACTTGAGATCGTCGGGAAGTGAGTCGTACTTTTTCTTATTGAACAGGATTTCGAAATATTCCGCCGGCTGATGGTAACTTTGCAGCATGCAGACCTTGCTGACGTCAGGGAAACCCAAAGCGCGGTCGGAAGAGGCGTTGTTGAATTCGGCCGCATCGATCAGGCCGCGGTCGAGACCCGCTACGATTTCACCGCCGGGAAGCGCCACTACGGAAGCACCCATTTCTTTAAACATATCCACCGCCAAACCGACCGTGCGGTATTTCATGCCTTTGAAATCGGCGGATGATTTAATGATCTTCTTGAACCAACCGAGCGGCTGGGTGGTCATCGGACCGTAGAGGAATCCCTGCACGTCGTAATTCATGATGCTGTGCTGCAGCTCGTCATAAAGCGCCTTGCCGCCGCCGTACTCGACCCAACCCAACATTTGGTTTGAATCCATGCCTGCGAGCGGGCTGGTGCCGAACAGCGAATAAGCGCTATTTCTGCCGTACCAGTAGGCGGATACGCCATGGCCGCCGTCCAATATCCCTTTATTCACCGCGTCTATCATGTCAAATGCCTTCACCACCGCGCCGGCCGGAAGCACTTCTATCTTCAGGCGGCCGCCGGTCATCTCATTCACCTTCTTGGCGAAATCCAGCGCATATTCGTGGAAGATATCCTTGGTCGGCCAGGTGCTTTGGAAGCGCATGTTAATGGGCGTCTGCGCCTTGGCGATCATCGGGAACCCGACTGCGGCGGCGGCGGCGCCGCCGACGGTCGCCGCGGCCCCGGTTAAAAATTTACGGCGGGATGTTTGTTTTGTTTCGAAGCGATTGCTCACTCTCGCCATCTTAGTGTTTTTCTTACTCATTGTGCCCCCTTTTGGGTTAGTTATAAGCGACAAACACGGGACTATAGTATTGCGGCTGAAGCCTTATTTCACACTACAGAATACACTCTTGCTAAATGAAAAACGATGCTACTTTTTAACGTGCATGAAATCAAGCCGTCTGCCCCACGATAACGATATGGACGCGATAAGGCCCGTGTGCGCCCAAGGTTACGGTTTGCTCGATATCGGCGGTACGCGAAGGGCCGGACACGAAATTCACCGCGCGCGGCATGGTTCCGCCCTCGGCACGCAATAAACCCCAGGCATCTTCCATGGTCGCAACCAGGCGGTCTAACGGCAGTACGGCGATATGCGTTTCCGGCAACAGGCTGGTGGTTGCCGGCGTGGCGGGGCCGGAGAGCAGCATTAACGTGCCGGTTTCGGCGAGCGCGCAAAAGGCGCCGGTAATGCCGGTTAAATCCGACGCAGTTGCGGAACGCGCTTCCATATTAATCCCCTGGGCTGGCCAAGCCAGGTCCGCAAACTCAGGCCAGCATACCGCCCGGCGCGGCAAGCGATGCGCATCCAGATATTGCGCCACCGCCCGCGGCACGGCGGCGAGCGCGGCGACTTGTTCTATAGTGCTGCCCAGCATTAACGCGCGCGCGCGCAATCGCGTGCGGAGATCTCCGGTTATCGCCGGCCCCGGCCCGCGCGCATGCCGGCGAAAATAATTTTCCATTTGCTCGATTTCAGCCGGCGCCGGCTTATCCCGCCCCAAGGCATCGCCAATCCGTTTTAGAATGCGCGTGCGTGCGTTCATGGCGGCTTGCCGCTCCGCAGATAAAGCTCGCGGAAGGTGCGGCCGCTCGGCGCCGGCATCGCGCGCCCGTCGGTCCAGCCGCTCAACCCCGGCAGGCGGTGCAGCAATTTTTCTTTTCCGCCAAGCCGGCTAAAAATCCGCGCCGCCAGGCGCGCGCCGAAGCTGTATAGCCGCGGATGCAGCGCCGCCCACGACCACAATTTAATGGCGAGACGCTCGCGCCGGGGGCGCAAGCCCCGCTGCACCTGGCGGGTGCGCAAATGCCGCATCAAATCCGGCAACGGGATTTTGACCGGGCACACCACCGCGCACTCGCCGCAGAAGGTCGAGGCATTGGGCAGGTCCAGCGCGTTTTCCAGACCGACCAAGGCCGGGGTCAGCACCGAACCCATCGGCCCGGGATAAACCCAGCCATAGGCGTGGCCGCCGATATTTTGATAGACCGGACAGTGATTCATGCAGGCGCCGCAGCGTATGCAGCGCAGCATCGACTGTAATTCGCCGCCCAACAGATTGGCGCGGCCATTATCCAGCAGTATGACGTGATAATACGTGGGTCCGTCCGGATCTTCAGCCTGTTTGGGACCGGTAAAAACAGAAACATAGTTCGAGATACTCTGGCCGGTGGCGGACGGCGGCAGCAGGCGCAGCAGCGTGGCGACATCCTCCAGCGTGGGCACCACTTTTTCAATACCGGTGATCACCACGTGCACGCGCGGCAGCGTCGTCACCAGGCGTCCGTTGCCTTCATTGGTGACGATGAGCGCGGAGCCGGTTTCCGCGATAAAAAAATTCGCGCCGGTAATGCCCATATCCGCCGCCAGGAATCGCGGGCGCAGCACCTCGCGCGCCTCGCGCGTCAATACGGCGATATCCGAGGTCAGCGGCGTATGGTGCTTGGCTTGAAACAAGTCTGAAATCTCGTCCTTGTTCTTGTGCAACACCGGTGCGACGATATGCGACGGCCTGTCCTCGGCTAACTGCAAAATATATTCACCCAGGTCAGTCTCGGTTACCGCGATGCCGTCCCGCTCCAGCGCCTCGTTGATCGCGCATTCCTCGCTCACCATCGACTTGGATTTAACCGCCGTGCGCACCTGATAGCGCGCGGCGATTTCGCACACGATGCGCTGGACGTCGGCGCCGGTTTCGGCCCAGTGGACTTCACCGCCGCGCGCCACTACAGTGCGTTCAAACCGCTCCAGATAAACATCGAGATGATTCAACGTGCGATCGCGAATCGCCGCCGCCGCGGTGCGCACCGCCTCAAAATCGTCAAGCTCGGCAATGGCCGCGGCGCGGCCTTGGACGAAATTCGTCTGCAGGCGCTTGAGCGCCGACTGCAATTTTTCATTTTGCAGGCCTTGCGCCGCCAGCGGCTTAAAGTACATGGATTTTACTTGCACGATCAGGTCCCGTTCTTCTCCACCCCGGCAAGTATTTCCGCGATGTGATACACCGCGGTCTTGTCATCCCCGCGCCGGCGCAAGCGGCCTTCCATATTCAGCAGGCAGCCGAGATCGCCCGCCACCAGCGCACCGGCGGCGCTTTCGGCGATGTTGTTGCATTTGTTATCCGCCATGCGCGTGGAAATGTCGCCGTACTTGACCGAGAACGTGCCGCCGAAGCCGCAGCAAACGCCGGCATCGCGCATTTCTACTAAATGGGCGTCCGGCAGTTTTGCCAATAATGCACGCGGCTGCGCCTGCACCCCGAGCTCGCGCAGACCCGCGCAGGAGTCGTGATAGGTCAGGGTTCCGGCAAATGCTCCCGGGATCCGGTTTAGCCCGGCGATGCGGACCAGAAAATCGGTGAGTTCATAGGCGCGCGCGCTCAAGCGCTCGATCTCGTTAAGCTCGGGCCTTTCTTTAAAAAGCTGAGGGTAATGCACGCGAATGGTAGCGGCGCACGAGCCGGAAGGCGCCACCACATAATCGCAGTCGCTGAACTCGCGCAGTAATTTTAACGCAAGCAGGCGCGCGGCATCCGGATCGCCGAAGTTATAGGCGGGTTGGCCACAACAGGTCTGGGCCGGCGGCAGCAAAACTTCGCAGCCCGCGGCCTGAAGCAGCTTAAGCGCGGCAAAACCGATGCGCGGGCGCATTAAGTCCACCAAACAGGTCACAAACAGGCCGACACGCATACTTGTTTCTCGCATTAAAATGAAAATCGGTGATTAAGGTTGACGGCGGCGCATCTCTGTTGAATCATACCGCACATCAATCGCGATTTTATCCATCGACCGTGCGACCACAAAACCGGCAGGGCCCAGGCTTGACTAACAACAGAATAAAACCTTCCATCCAGGTCATTACC
>DATGVQ010000153.1:0-2548 GCA_035300145.1 Acidiferrobacterales bacterium
GACGCGTCGCAGCCGCGGAACATAACGAAAGCGAACTCCGCGCCGCCTCCACTCGCTGTAAGTGGCCACGACATCTTCGGCAACAAAAACGACCTGGGTAGGTTGGCCGATCAGCTTGTACTCACCCGAGTCGGGATCGGGTGCGATCAGGGTAAGCACTGCCGTACCGTGGGGAGGCGCAACGCCAACCCAGCGTTCCCCGTTTTGAAGGCGCACATCAAACGCCAGACTGAATCCGAGCTGGTCCACATAGAATCGCAAGCTTCGATCTTGATCGCGAACGAAAACGTTGACCGCGTGAACGCGCAGGAAGGAGTTCTCGCGATCCAGCGGCAGAGCGGACCGATCCGTCAAGGCGAACGAAGGGGAACTGGCCATGGCGGCTATTATAGAATTCCAAAACTTTCCGACCGGCAGGATGCGGGCACTCCTGCGCGCGTCCACCTCACTATTTCATCCCCCTGACCACATACACCTGCGACAGCGTCTGCGCGTAGAGATAGGCATACGCGCCGCCGTCGCCCGACCGGTACGACCCACCGATACTTACCGCTCCCGCGCCCAAGCCTTCACCGAAGGTTCTCCACAACTCCATTTTCCCGGTGACTGTATTGACCCGAGAAACGTTCCGCGTCTTCTCGCGTTGCCGGGTGGAGACGACGTACAGCGACTCTCCGTCCGGCGACCAGCCGCTCACGCGGTAGTTCGAGTCCAGCCCCGGGATCGGACGCAGACCGCTCCCATCCAGCGGCCAAATTCCCCATTTTCCATCCGTGCCCAGCACCGCCGTGCTCCGACCGTCCGGCGATGGCTGTACACCGGCCATGCCCTCCGGAGTGATTGGCTTCGAATTACCATTGCTCAAATCAATCAAGTAGTCGCGCGCACCGTGCCCAGCCTCAATTCCGCTCGCCAGCAACTCTTTGCCGCCAGCCAACCAGCGCACTCTCTGGTAGCTCACGTTGTCGTGCGTCAACTGCTTTGCCTCGCCCGCTCCCGTCGGCACCAGGCTGAGCGGCCCGCCCTTCGCCGGCTGCGTGATCGCCCACTTGGCATCTGGAGAGATCGCTAAGCTGACTCCCTCGCCAATTCGCACCGGAGGCGACCCGTCGGTATCGCGCAGAAACACCGTGTAATTCGGTCCGCCACCGTCGCCTTCCTCGTCGAATAAAACCTTCCGGCCGTCCGGGGTCAGATCGCTCAGAATCGACCACTCGGACCACCCCAGTTCACGCTCCTCTTTTCCACCCGGCGGCATTCCACGAATCCCGATGCGCCGGTGATGAGTCACCATCAGCGCCATTCCGTTCCGCACGTCTTCCAGCCACATTCCTCCCGGCACGTTAGTGATCGTTCGCACTTTGCCCGATAGCGTTACCGCCTGCGGGTTCCCGGCGCTGCCGCTGTTCGAGGCCGTAAACCAGATTTCATCCCCCGCCGGCGACCAGACGACCCCCTGCAGTGTGGCCCAGCCCGCGGAAAGTATCTTCTCCTTGTCATTGTCTTTGCCATCCGAGCCAATCACCGCGATCGCACCCTCGTCGTCGCCGTTCGCATTTTGATGATCGGCAAACGCAACCCACTTCCCGTCCGGCGATATCTTCGGATGGCTGATCCAGTTAATGCCGTCGAACAGCACCTTCCCAATCGGATACTCCAACCGCCAGTGTCCACTCTCCGGTACATAACGGACCACCGCTATATTCTCCCCGTCCGCCGCCCAGTCCGCGTCCTGCACATTGCCCAGTACTTCTCGCGGCGCTTCGGTCACCGGAACCCGCGCCAGCGTTCCCACCTGCGCATAGCCGCCGAGGCTCACCGTGTTGAGCCGCACCGCCAGCTCGCCGCTCTTCGAAATCGACAGCAGTTCCGCGTCCTTCACCCCTAGTTCGCGCGCGCCCTGGTTATCCGCGCGCCCAATATACAACTGGGTTTCGCCTCCGTCCCACGAAGCGCTGTACACAATATTGCCTTCGGGCGTGAATCGCGCATTCCCAATCGAACCCATGCGAGTGATCGGTTGATACTCTGCCAGAGGCGCGCGGCCGCTGCCTCGACCCAACCACCAGCCCAGCCCGAGCATCAACGCCGCCAGCACCAGCGCGCCGCCGCGTTCCCGCAGCTTGCCGCGCGACGCAACTTCTTTTTTGTGCGCGGTCGTTATCCCTGTCTCTGCGATCGCCGCCTGCGCGCTCGTCCTCTGCGTCAGCGCCTCCAGATTGAATGCCAAATCTCCCGCCGACTGAAAACGCTGTGCCGGATTTTTCTCCAGACAGTGCCGCACTATCCGTTCCAACGCCGGATGAACGTTGCGCGCCGCTTCCGAAAGCTCGGCGGGCTCTTCTTTCAGGATCGCGCTCATCGTATCGGCCGGAGTTTCTCCTCGAAACGCTCGCTGGCCCGAAAGCATCTCGTACAGGATCGACCCAAACGCAAAAATATCGGAACGATGGTCTGCCGCCTTTCCCCGCACCTGCTCCGGCGACATATATCCCACCGTTCCCATGATCTGGCCCGGCTCGGTGTTTACCTGAACCGTCGGCGCTTC
>DATGVQ010000154.1:0-15180 GCA_035300145.1 Acidiferrobacterales bacterium
ATCCAGATACCCCGCGTCAATACTGGATTCCCGCTTGCGCGGGAATGACGATCTATTCGAGATGCGTAGATACCTATGCCCGCAGGGAGAAGGGACGTAATGGATGCTGCGGTGCGCACTATTTACCGTTCTCCTCAGTAAGTAGAAATTCCACTACTTAAATTATGCTTCTACCTAACAACGTCATTAGCTCGCTTTCCGCACTTCGGCGGCGATCGCCGCCCCGCGTTCGTTTTTCACCTTAGCGAGATCGTAATGGGCCTGCAGGTTGACCCAAAACTCAGCACTGGTGTCAAAGCACCGCGCGAGCCGCAACGCGGTTTCCGGCGTAATGCCGCGCTTTCCATTCAGGATGTCCGTGATTCGACCCGAAGGAACGCGCAGCGCGATCGCCAAACGATTCGCGGACAGACCGCGGGCATCGAGCTCGCGCTTCAAAATTCGGCCAGGATGAATTGCCACCATTTTCGTTACCCTCTGTGATAATCAACAATTTCTACGTCGTAAGCATCACCGTTTTTAAATCGAAAGCAGTACCTTTGGCACCCAGGTTAATGTTCAGCGAGGCATTGTAGCGGAGAACACCGGCCCAGGCTGTTTCTCAATGAGTCCCTGTCTTTCCGGGCAGAAAGCCTTCGCCGCGCCACGCCGCCACGATCTGCTCGAGCCCCTCACGATAGCTCGGATAGCGCGGAGTCCAGCCGAAATCCTTTCGGAAGCGCGCGTTTGAGGTACGTATCGAGGTGGTAAGTAGGCCCACCGCATAGTTACCGGCCACGAGGCGCGCGAGCCAAGTCGGCACGCGAAACGGCGGGCGCGCCGCGAGGCGCTCCGCGAAGTGCCTTAGAAATTCCGCCACCGGGACCGGCACGTCATCCACAACATGCCAAAGTCCGCGGTGGGGCGCGGCGACGACGGCGGCAAACGCGCTCGCCGCGTCGTCGACATGAATGAGCGACCAAGCGGCATCTCCGCGTCCGATAATCGGCAACCGACGCCGCGCGATTTCCTTTCCCATAAAGCGCGTATGGGCGGAATCCGGAGCGTAAAACCACCCACAGCGGAGCACCCCGGCAGCGAAGCCGAACTTCTCGCCCGCCTCGTGGGCGATTGCCTCCCCCGCGATCGTCGAGCGATAAAGCGGGTTGTGGCCGACTGGCGAGCGCTCGTCAAACGGCGACCCGTCCGGCGGAGTTGCGACCCAGACAATGCTCTGGAACAGGAACCCGCGCGCGCCTACCTTTGCCGCCGCGAGCGCACGCGTACCTTCCGTGCGGATGCGGTCATTCAACGCGAAGTCCGGGGGCGTGACCCGGCGCCCGGTCGGTATGGCGGTTGCGGCGTGCACGATAACATCGGCCCCTTCGGCGGCATGAGCCAGCGCGTCCACGTCGAACAGATCGCCGGGCCGACTCTCGGCGCCTAATCCGCGTATGACCGGCTCGTTCGCGGGCCGCCTCTGGAGCCCGATGACTGAATGGCCGCGCTCATGGAGTAGCCGGACGAGGCGACGGCCCAATACCCCAGTTGCACCGGCGATGAAGACCTTCATCAGACCTCTCTCCTCATCTGCAATGTTTCGGTCTTACTCAATCTGATCACATTGCCTCTTATTTTATCCTGAGTTTATCTCCATGGCTCACAAAATATCATTGCTTATTACGAACATCTTCTTTCAGAAACTATGGCCTGGCATGGGTGGCCGCCTGACCGTATTCGACCTTTTATCGCTATGTCGACCCGGGGCTGTATCCGGAGGATTGGGCAGGCAAGGTTCCGGATTTACAGGCAGGTGAACGCAAAGAGAGTGAAGCCTAGCGGTGGAAGGCGCTGCGCTTTTCCGCCCTACGCGCTGGACAAAACTAATCCAATGGATTACTCTAGGATATGCTGATTACGGTTGCCGAGCTGTTGTCGGTAGCGGAACGTCAAGACATTGTGAACTACCTCGCCGCCTTTCCGAAATCCGGCGATTTAATCAAGGGTACGGGCGGTGTCCGTAGGCTCCGATGGGCACGGGGTGGCCGAGGCAAGAGCGGCGGCGTAAGGGTGATTTACTACTTTTGCCGCTGTATCTGCTTACCGTATTCAGCAAGAGCGAGCGCGCTGACCTGACGCAGGCGGAGCGCAACGATCTCGGACGACTGGTAGAAATCTTGGTTGATTCGGCATTTGGTGAATAACATGAGTAAGGCATTCGAAAGCATCAAGCAGGGGCTCCGCGAGGCGATTGCGCATCAGAAGGGAAAAGGGAGAAGCGTAAAGACCTACAAGCCCTCGGAAATTGACGTGCAAGCGCTGAGAAAGCGTATCGGATTCACGCAGGAAGAATTTGCGGCCAAGTTCGGCATCAGTCTCGGCACGTTGCGGCATTGGGAGCGTGGCGACCGTAAACCCCATGGTTCCGCGCTGGTGCTGCTTCGCGTGATCGAAAAAAACGGCCGCGCTGTGCTGCGCGCGCTTTCGTAAAAGACGCGCAGCTTGGGCGCTCGGTACTCGTACGGCCAAGGCCGACACGCGCATTACGAGCCGCCGCGCACCTGATGCCGGCGGTAGCCGTCATGCCGGATGTCGCTTTGAATTCTCCGTTTCGTGTTATCGCCTTTCATTCGGCGCAATACGCTCACGCTATTGCGCCCTACGCGGGCTCGGGCGGCGCGATCTCGCGATACACACCGCGCAGTTATCCTCGGTCGTATGCCTGCTTCAAGCGTTTTATGTCGATTTTGTCCATTTGAAGCATTGCCTTCATGGCCCTTTTTGCTTTCTCAGCATCTTTGTCTTGCAACATCTTGCCTGAAACAGAGGGAATGACTTGCCACGACAGACCATATTTGTCTTTAAGCCAGCCGCATCTTTGTTTTTCTCCGCCTTCAGAAAGCTTCTCCCACAGCTCGTCTACTTCTTGCTGCGTCTCACAGTTCACGAAGAACGATATCGCCGGCGAGAAGGTGAATTGCGGGCCACCGTTTAGTGCGAAAAATTCTTGTCCATCGAGTTGGAATGTCGCGGACATTACCGTCCCCTTCGGTCCTGGCCCTCCTTCTCCATATCGAGTAACGCTCCCAATCTTTGAATTCTTGAAGACAGAAACATAGAAATTCATCGCCTCTTCGGCTTTGCCGTCGAACCACAAGAACGGGGTAATTTTTTGCATATAGTTCTCCGCTTTTTAAGTTGACACGGTCAGCACGACCTCGCGGCCGCTGGGCGTAGTGATTTTCAAGGTTCCGCGTTCTTCATCGTTCGGCCTGCCTTCTGCGGTGCAGTACTCCGCCAAGCCAGGCGCAGGGCAATGAGCACGCGTAGAAGGCATGGGGTCGAAGGCATGGGGTCAGGTCTGGCCGGTCTGTTGCCCAAATGCATTTAGGTATATGGCCCCACCGCGTTAGGCCGGACACAAGGCAACGCGGCGAGAGGCAGTGCCCTAATTTGAAGTCCGATCCACTAATTCTTCCAATGCCCAAAGAACGTGCAGTTCTGCGTCTGGGGAGGAGCGGGTTCGACACTATCAGCGTTTGATACGCAATTGCGGAACGCGGGTTCTTCCAAAGGCCGCACCAGAATAGTCCCAACGAAAATTATTCAAGTATAAAATATCAGCGATTTTAATAGCTTACTATCGCGTTGACAAATAGTGATAGCGCTGTTTCACTATTGGAGCCATGCTTGCCGTTTCCGAGCCCGACATAAAAGCACGAATTGAGCGCGATAATCCGTGGTGGGCTAATCCTAAAGAGCCAATTCTAGAGGCGGCACATCCCCGTCGCGTTTACTTTTTACCGTTTAAGGCCCTCGCGCTAGATTTGGATGTTCGTCGAGCAACAATTTTATTAGGTCCACGCCGTGTCGGTAAAACAGTAATAGTCAAACAATGCCCCGGCCCGGGGCCTCATCTCCTCACGCTGGAGTCTCCTTGATGACCGCCGCTCTGGCCGTCTGCCTGCTCTTAGCGGCTCCCGGGCCGGAGCGGTTCGCGGCCGTCGATTCGTGGACGGGGGAGTTCGAGGGGACCTATGACTATGACGCGGAAATTGCGACCGGCGAGGGCAGCGCCTCGGATCACCATCACCGCAAGCTGATCTCTGGGAAGATCGAGCTCTCCAAACGGACCGAAAAGTTATGGGGGTCCTGGAGGGGAACCGCCACCGCTCGTCTATCCGTCGCGCGCAAAGTCGTCACCCCAACGCGTCTGGGCGTGTTCGTGATGGAAAGGGAAGCTGACGCACAGCGGACCGGAACCGCGGTTCTCGAGATGGACCTGAGGGAGCCAGGGCGGCACGAGTACTGGCTGCAGATCCGACTCCCCGACATCGCGACCGAGGACGTCTTTACGGGTCCCCGGGGCAGTAGGCGCTCTCCGGCCAATGTCAACTTCCGAAACACCGGCCAGTTGATTCTGCATGGCACGCTCCCGGCTGAGGGGATGACCCTCCATGGGGTCCGTACCATCAGCTTATACGGCCCGGAGGTGGAGAACGTGGAGTGGACGCTCAAGCCGACCGAGCCGCTCAAGGCGGTGGCTGTGGTGGCGCCGGTCGACCGAGGCACCGAGTCACTGCTCGACGGCTCCGGCTCCAAGGGAAAGATCAAACGCTGGACGTGGACCGTCGAGCCGATCTGCCCACTCGGCAAGCGCTACACAACCGAGGGGAAGACGGTCCGGGTGTTGCTGCTCTGCAAGAGCAACGTGAAGCTCCGGGTGGAGGACGGGAGCGCCAGCGACGAGACCAAGGATCCGGTCCTCGCTGACGTGCGCCCGCGGCGCTGGGAGACCGAGCCCACGTTGGCAGAGCCAATCTACGCCGACGACCTGAGCCCGCTGGTGGTGCTGTGGGCGCATCTCGGCCAGGACCGCTGTGGTATCGAAAAGGTCGCGAATACCGGCCACAAGATCCACCACCTCGTGGATTCCACCTGGAAAGTCAAAGGAGCGGGTGACGGGTACACCCTCGAGCAGGCGCACGGCGGACCCTTCGACGGGATCTTCTACGTCGCCACGCAGAAGCTCAAGATGAACCGCATGCCGGTGATGAACGTCGATCTGGCACCGGGCTCGCTGCTCGACCAAGCCAACACGAGCATGGGTACCGGTAAAGCCTTTTCCAGGCTAAGCGACCAGGCCCGGGCCCACGAGAAGATGCACGGGATCCTGATCGCGGAGGAGCTCAAGAAAGCCGACCCGACTCGCGACTTCGAGGGAAAGATCGACGCGAACGAGGAGGCTCTCACCGAGACGGTGGACCGGATCATCGGGCTGGCCGAGACTCGGCTGAACGAGGCCACGACCGACGCACACGTGAAGGAACGCCTGCGCCAAGATCCCCGCTTCGCCTGCAGCAACCCGCCGGCCTACGTGTTCCTCCGGGATCCGAAAGATCCGGGTGCCCCACGGCCGTCGAAGCTCGGTCCCAACGACGTGGGCCGCTTCACGATTTCCTGTTACGCCGACCTCGGCGATGAGGTCTCAGCGAACCCTAAGTCGGTACCCTAGGTCGGTGCCAATCGGAGCCCGCAGTTACTTAAAAGCCCTAAGCGCGTAGGGCGGAAAAGCGCAGCGCCTTCCGCCGAAGGCCGACACGTCAGATGATGGTGCCATGCCCGATTATCGCCGACACCGTTTACCGGGCGGCACCTTTTTTCACCGTCAATCTGCTGGAACGCCAATGCTTTCGAGGTTGATTATGTTGACTACCACTAAACGGCAGTTTGAAATGCACAACCCGCCCCATCCCGGCGAAGTCTTCCGTCGCCTCCATCTCGAGCCGAGCGGGGTCTCGGTGACCGAGGCGCGAAGCGCTTTGGCGTCACCCGAAAGACGCTCTCCCAACTTACTAACGGTCGTGCCGGCATCAGTTCGGAGATGGCGCTGCGCATCGCGATGGCGACCGACACCACCGCCGAAAGCTGGGTGGATATGCAGGCTTACTATGATCTTTGGCACGCACGAAAGAAGGCGAAGAAACTGCACGTAAAACGTTTGACCGCTCCGCCGACGGGAATGAACGACCCTTAATATTCATGCACTCCCACCCACGCTCGGATCACCTTGGCGAAGTTCTTAGAATTGCACGGGTATAGCACCGCAGCATGTCTTTCTCCTACTCCGCCATTTATTCAATCATGCAATCGGTGGGTTACGCCCCTGGCGGGGCTAACCCACCCTACATTTACAAGGATATACTGAATCCATGAACGTTGTTCTTTTTGGGGCGACAGGTATGGTTGGGCAAGGTGTTTTGCGCGAATGCCTGCTTGATCAGAAAGTGCAAATCGTCCTCTCAATTGGGCGCAGCGCGACGGGGCAAGCGCATCCGAAGCTGCGCGAACTCGTTCGCAAGGACTTGCTCGATTTCTCGGCGATCGAGGCAGAGCTATCAGGCTTCGACGCGTGCTTCTTCTGCCTTGGCGTCTCCTCAGCAGGCATGACTGAGGAGGCGTATCGGCGCGTCACCTACGACATCACGATGGCGGCGGCGCAGACCCTCGTGAAGCTCAACCCAGCCATGACGTTTGTCTACGTGTCGGGCGCGGGCACAGACAGTACCGAGCGTGGTCGCAGTATGTGGGCGCGGGTAAAGGGCAAGACCGAGAATGCGCTGCTCCGATTACCCTTCAAGGCGGCGTACATGTTCCGTCCCGCGGCCATCCAACCGCTACATGGGATCACCTCGAAGACGAAGCTCTACCGGGTCCTGTACACGGTGACTAAACCGTTCCTTCCCCTATTGCGCGCGCTCGTTCCAAAGTACGTGACGACGACGGAGCAGGTGGGACGCGCGATGATCAAGGTCGCCCTGAAGGGTGCCCCGAAGCCGGTGCTCGAAAACCAGGAAATCAACGACATCTGAAGTTGCCGCACTTACCGCGGTATCCGATGTCTTGCGACGTCAGCAGGTAGGGCGGAAATCCGGCGCATGAATCGCACCGCGCGGGCCTCTGCGACACGGACGGGTCGCGTGCGAAGTCTTACATCAGGCGAGTATCCTTGGGTGGTTGGTCGTAACGATCATTCCGACCATCAACATATCTAATCGGTGCTGCAGCGAGCTCGTCAGGATCGACGTCGTCAAGCGCAGCAACGTTGACGAAACAAAAAGCGCCTTCCTGGGGCTCGTCTCCCCCCCGCCCGAAGGTGCGGATCCCGCACGTTTTGCAGAAGCGGTAATGCAGGAAGGAGTGAGGCCGGCCCGGCGGCACCCACTGATAGTCCGCTTGAGCTTCAGCTCCAGCGATCAGGCGAGCGCGATTGGGCGTCACAACCACAAACCACGCGCGGGCCTTGGTACAAATGGAGCAATTGCACTTCGTGACGCCCTCGCTGAAATCGATGTCTGCCTGGAAGCGGACGGCACCGCAATGACAGCTTCCTGAATAGGTCTTCATAGCCATGTTCGTTCCTCAAATGCGCCCGCGCGCTGAGGCCAGTTGTCACGCTGGAGGCGATGGTGAATGGCTCCCTGGGACGGACTCGAACCGCCGACCCGGTGATTAACAGTCACCTGCTCTACCAACTGAGCTACCAGGGAATAGAAGGGGAGGTATGGTACTGGGGCGTAATAACACGGTCAAGGCGAAATGGGCTAGCGGCAATCGTTGGATTCGGATTTATCGGCAATGCGGGCGTGGCAGGTCTAATAAAGCGCTCGGTCTGGGAGTTTTCCAAACCGCCGGTGTTACTATTAATTAGCCGGCACATTAAGCCAGAGGCTGCCTACCCCTTGCAGGGCAGCGTCCTTGCTCAACCCTTAACGGTTGCCAAAAAGGCCGGCGAGGCGCTGCACCGCCGCCTGTAAGGTATCCATGCTGGTTGCAAACGATAGGCGGATATAGCCTTCGGCCCCGAACGCCGAACCCGGTATTAAAGCGACCCCCACTTGATTGAGAATATGCTCCGCCATCTCCACATCATTTTTGACGCCGGGCTGCTTTGCGATCGCTTCTTGGATGGAAGGGAAGGAGTAAAAGGTGCCGTCTGACGGGATGCAGCGCACGCCGTCGATGGCGTTGAGGGCTTTAACCAACCATTCATGGCGTTCGCGGAACGTGCGCACCATCGGCAGGATGCAGCCCTGGTCGCCGTTTAGCGCCGCTTCCGCCGCCACCTGGGAGATCGAAGTCGGGTTGGAAGTGCTCTGCGACTGGATGTTTTTCATCGCCGCCATCAGCGGTTTGGGGCCGCCGGCATAACCGATGCGCCAGCCGGTCATGGCGTAGGCCTTGGACACGCCGTTTAACACAATGGTGCGCTCGCGCAGATCCGGGCAGGCGGTGGCGATGTTGCAAAAAGGTTCCCCCGACCACAGGATATGTTCGTACATATCGTCGGTGGCGATTAAGGTATTGGGGTAACGCCGCAATACTTCGCCTAAAGCCTCTAATTCGGCGCGGGTATAAACGCTGCCGGTGGGATTGGAGGGGCTATTGATCAGCACCAGTTTGGTGTTATAGGCGAGCGCCTGATCAAGCTGTTCGGGCAGCACTTTAAAGCCCTGGTCGATGCCGGTGGGGATAATGACCGGCGTCGCGTCCGCCAGCAACACAATGTCGGGATAAGACACCCAATAAGGCGCGGGAATGACCACCTCGTCGCCGGCTTCCAACAAGGCCTGGGCCAGGTTAAAAAAGCTCTGCTTGCCGCCGGCCGAGACCAGAATTTGGTCCGGGGTAAAATCCAGGTCGTTATCGCGCTTGAATTTATTGATAATCGCTTGTTTCAGGCCGGGCGTGCCGTCGACCGCGGTATATTTGGTAAAGCCGTCGTGGATAGCGCGAATCGCCGCCTCTTTAATATGTTCCGGTGTATCGAAATCGGGTTCGCCGGCGCCCAATCCGATCACGTCTTTGCCTTCGGCTTTAAGTTTTTCCGCGCGGTTGCTGACGGCGAAGGTGGCGGACAGCTTGATGCGCTGGATACGGCTGGATAAACGAATTGTAAACAAAAATGTTCCTTTCGTGGTTGGTAAGGTGCGTTAATATACCGGTATTTGATGAATCTCAGCAAACAGTATGAGCAATAAATTCGAGCTTTTAAGTCCGTTTCCTCCCGCCGGCGATCAGCCCGAGGCGATCGCCGCGCTGGTATCCGGCCTGCGCAACGGCGAGGCCTGGCAAACCCTGCTGGGCGTGACCGGTTCAGGTAAAACCTACACCATCGCCCATGTGATCGAGCAGTTGCAACGGTCGACTTTAATCATGGCACCCAACAAAACCTTGGCGGCGCAACTTTACGCCGAGATGCGGGATTTTTTCCCGCACAACGCCGTCGAGTACTTTGTTTCTTATTACGATTACTACCAGCCGGAGGCCTATGTGCCGGCGTCGGATACTTATATCGAAAAGGACGCCTCCATCAACGAGCACATCGAGCAAATGCGCCTGTCGGCCACCAAGGCGTTGCTGGAGCGCGCGGATACCATTATTGTCGCGACGGTCTCGGCCATCTATGGGTTGGGCGATCCCGTGGCCTATCACGGCATGATCCTGCATTTACGCCAGGGGGCGCAGATGGATCAGCGCGCGATTTTGCGGCGGCTGGCGGAATTGCAGTACACGCGTAACGACCTGGAGTTGCGCCGCGCTACCTTTCGCGTGCGCGGCGATGTCATCGATATCTTCCCGGCGGAGTCGGAGCGCCTGGCGATTCGCGTGGAATTATTCGATGATGAAATCAGCGGCCTGGCGGAGTTCGACCCACTCACGGGAGAGGTGACCAAGCGCTTCACGCGCACGACCATTTACCCTAAGTCGCATTATGTCACGCCGCGCGAAACGATTTTGGACGCGATCGAGCAGATTAAAGAGGATCTGCGCGTGCAGTTGGCGGACTTGCGCGCGGCCAATAAGCTGGTCGAGGCGCAGCGCCTGGAGCAGCGCACCCGGTTCGACATTGAAATGATGCAGGAGTTGGGTTATTGCTCCGGCATCGAGAATTATTCGCGCTATTTGTCCGGCCGCGCCCCCGGCCAGCCGCCGCCCACGCTGATCGACTATCTTCCCGAGAGCGCGTTGCTGGTGATCGATGAAAGCCACGTGACCGTGCCGCAACTCGGCGGCATGTATCGCGGCGACCGTTCGCGCAAAGAAACCTTGGTGGAATACGGCTTCCGCCTGCCGTCAGCCTTGGATAATCGCCCATTACAATTCGAAGAGTTCGAAGCGCTCATGCCGCAGACGATTTTTGTTTCGGCCACACCGGGGCCGTATGAATTCGGGCGCACCCGGGCGGTTATCGATCAAGTGGTGCGCCCGACCGGCCTGGTCGATCCCGCAATCGAGGTCCGGCCGGCCGCGACCCAGGTGGATGATTTGCTTTCGGAGATCCACAAGCGGGCGGAGCTTGGCGAACGCGTGCTGGTAACGACCCTGACCAAACGCATGGCCGAGGATTTGACTGAATATCTTTATGAGCACGGCGTGCGCGTGCGCTATTTGCATTCAGATATTGAAACGGTGGAAAGAGTGGAGATTATCCGGGATCTGCGCGCCGGTAAATTTGATGTGCTAGTCGGCATTAACTTATTGCGCGAAGGCCTTGATATTCCAGAGGTTTCTCTCGTCGCGATCCTGGATGCCGACAAAGAGGGGTTTCTGCGCTCCACCCGCTCTCTGATTCAAACCATGGGGCGCGCCGCGCGCCATATTCATGGCAAAGCCATCCTCTATGGCGATACCGTCACCAAATCCATGCGCGAGGCGATCGATGAAACCGATCGGCGCCGCGCTAAGCAAGTTATTTATAATACCGCCCACGGCATCACCCCCCAGGGCATTATTAAAGCGGTGAAAGACATTATTGACGGTCTTGGCCGCATCCAGCCTGCCTATGCCAGGGAGCTGGTTTTAGGTATCGCTGAGGAGGAGGGGGAATACCAAATCTTGTCCTCCGGCGAGCTGGCGCGTTTATTAAAGAAACTGGAAAAAGAAATGTTGGCGCACGCGCGCAATCTGGAATTCGAGCACGCGGCGGCGCTGCGGGATAAGATCCAGGCCATTGAAGCGCGTCAATTCGGCAAACAGCGGAAGCAGGCCGGTTAACTGTTTCTATCGATCAGTAACTTGAATCTCCCGCGTTAACACCGCTTGACTTTGGCATAACGCCAGTTTAGTTTACAAATGGACTCAACAACAAAAAGCCAAGCGGCCAAACATAACCATCGCTTCAAGGAACCTGGGAGGAAGCCATATGTACTCCTCGCATCATGGTCGGTATCGGCATCCGCACCCCCCGGAGATGACGGACACGGTCCGGCTGCACCCGCGCATCGATAACACAGCGGTGCGCGCAGGACATCCCCGATTCGCTCCCTTTCTCGGTTTTATTCTACTGACTTTAATGTCCGTCAACGCGGCGGAGGCGGGTTATTACGTTCTTCCACAGCTTGGTTGTTTTACCACAAAACCGGAAGCGCTGAATGCGTATTTCTTTTATGAAAACCCGGACGCTCACTCGAATCCGGGTTATCTCTGTGCGCGCGATGCCTGCAGCGATACCGGTACTGGCGCAGATTGTTCGGGTCACTGCACCTATCAAGCAACGGGAGCGACTAACTTTTTCACCTGGTCGGTGGGCTACGGCGGGTGTACCGACATCGTTACACTGGCAAAAAACAACGGTCCCACGTGTCCGCAGACCGGCAATCCCTGCAGCCCTGCGGTGGGCAACAAATATGCATCGGAGATCGACTACCGCGGACAACCGCCGTTTCCACTGACCCTGACGCGCCATTACAACAGTGGACCGGCGGTTCTTTCAGGAACAATCGGCGTTCACTGGCGTCACAGCTATGATCGATCCATCACCGTAACCTCGAACGGTCCCCTCACGGTCGCAACCGCCTACCGCGCCGACGGCAAGAATTACTACTTTACCTTAGTAGGAGACACCTGGACGCCGGATGCCGACGTCAATGAGGTACTGGTCAATACCGCCGCCGGATGGACTTATACCGATAGAGACGGGACGGTTGAAACCTATGACCCGGCGGGTCAGCTTCTCACCGTCACCAATCGAACCGGCTTAACCCAGCAGCTCCGGTACGACGGCGCGGGAAGGCTTGCCTCCGTGGTCGGCCCGTTCGGGCATGCGCTCACCTTTACCTACGAAGCCAGCGGTCATTTAGCCGGCTTTACGGATCCCCTCGGCGCCGTAACCAGCTATAGCTATGACCCCAACAACAACCTGACCCAGGTCACCTACCCCGACGGCAGCGCCAAGCGCTACCACTACGAGAACGGCGGCTTCCCAGACCATTTAACCGGCATCTCTTATGACAACGGCGCGGGCGCGATCCGCCGCTTCGCGACCTATGGCTATGATGGCAACGGCAAGGCGATCCTCACCCAGCACGCCGCGACCGACACCAGCGCGCCGCAGGAGGCCTTCACCCTCAGCTATGATGCGGACACCCAGACCACCGTCACCGACCCGGTGGGGGTGCAGGAGCGCATGACCTTCGGGAGTACATTGGGCGTGAAGCATCTGCTCGCGAAGCTTAACTTAAGCGATGGCAAGTCGTTGACCCAGAGCTTCGACGCCAACCACAACCCCACCTGCAAGAAAGACGAAGAAGGGCGGGTGACGACCTACACCTATAACGCCACCAATCAACGCATCGGCCTGACCGAGGGTCTCACTGGGGATTGTGCCAATACCATTACCCTGCCGGAAACCCGCACCACCACCACCGAGTACCTCGCGCCCACCCTTGACCTGCCCACGGTGATCGCATCCCCGAGCGTAGCTACGACCGGCAGCAAGCGCATCGAGATCAGCTACGACGCCAACCACAACCCCATCACCCTCACCCAGCGCGGCTTCACCCCGGCAGGCCAGGCCATCGTCCGGACCGTCAGCATGGCCTATAACACCCTGGGCCAAGTGATCGCTATTGACGGCCCCCGCACCGACGTCGCCGACGTCACCACGCTGACGTACTACGCCTGCACCACCGGCGGCGCCTGCGGCCAGTTAAGCCGCGTCACCGACGCCTTGGGCCACGCCACCACCTATGACAGCTACGATGGCGCCGGACGGCTGCTCCAGCTGACCGACCCGAACGGCGTCAAGACCAGCTATGCCTACGACCTGCGCGGGCAGGTGCTCTCCACCACCGTGATCCCGCCGGTAGGCCTAAGCCGCCTGACCCAGTTTGCCTACGACGACGTCGGCAATGTCACCCAAACCGTATTCCCCGACGGCAAAACCCTCACTTACACCTACGACGCCGCGCAATACCTGCGCAGCGTCACCGACAACCTCGGCAACCGCCTCGAATATAGCTACGACCTCAAAGGCAATCGGACTAACGTGTTAACCAAAGATCCCAACGGCACCCTCGTGCGCTCCCTCGAAACCGCTTACGACATCCGCAACCACGTGAATGCGATCAATACCGGCGGTTCCCTCACCAACCTGGTGCACGACGCCCTCGGCAACCTGGTGAGCCGCACCGACCCCAACCAAAGCGCATCGACCACCTCGGTTTCCACGAACTATCACTACGACGCCTTAAACCGCCTGCTCACGGCCATCGACAACTTGTCCGGCCAGACCCAATATGCCTATGACGTCAATGACAAGATCAAACAGATCACCGCCCCGAACAGCGCCAATACCCCCTACACGCTGGACGACCTCGGCAACCTCCTCACGGAAACCTCCCCCGACCGCGGCACCCTGAACTATACCTACGATGACGCCGGCAATATCAAAACCTTCACCGATGCGCGTGGGATCACCGCAAGCTACACCTACGATGCCTTAAACCGTCTGACCCAGGTCAACTACCCCGATCCGGCCGAGAACATCACCTATAGCTACGACACGGGAACAAGTTGCAGCCTGGGGATAGGCCGGCTTTGCCAGATCATCGATGCGAGCGGCACTAGCCAATACGGCTATGACGCCTTCGGCAATATCACCACCCATACCCGCAGTGAAGCGGGCCAGACCTACACGACTGCCTATCGCTATGATGCGGCCAATCGCCTCAGTTCCATCACCTATCCGGATGGCAAAGCCGTGAACTACGCCCGTGACAGCGTAGGCCGCATCACCCAGGTGAGCACCACCGTCAACGGTACGGCCACAACCCTTTCCAGCAACCGTACCTACCGGGCCGATGGCCTCTTAACCGCCCAGACCTTGGGCAATACCCTCACGGAGACCAAGGCCTACGACCTCCAGGGCCGCTTGCTAAGCCAAGCCTTAGGCAGCCTCGACAGCCGCACCTACAGTTACGATGCCAATGGCAATGCCACCGCCACCGCCTCCGGCAACTTTAACTACGACGCCTTAGACCGGTTAATCCAAGAGACCCTGGCCTTAAGCAGCCAATCCTTTAGTTACGATCCAAACGGCAACCGCACCCAAGACGGGACCGGCACCTATAGCTATGTCATGGCCAGCAACCGCTTGAATAGCGCACCATTAGGCGCCCCCACCCTCGATGCCGGCGGCAATACCCTCACCGATCAAGCCGGCACCAGAAGCTTTACCTACAATCAGGCCACGGCACTCATCCAGGCCACTACCCTAAGCGGCAGCGCGAGCTATGCCTATAATGCCCAAAGACAGCGCACCCGAAAGACTATTGCCGGCATTACCACGGTGTATCACTACGACCTAAGCGGCAATCTGCTGGCCGAGACCAACCTGGATGGCACGGTAATCCGGGATTATGTCTACACCGACACCACCCCGGTTGCGAAGATCGAGGCGGGCACAATCCCGGAAACCTTAATCTACCTGCACACCGACCATCTCAACACGCCCAGGCTCGCCACTAACCCCCAAGGCCAGACCGTCTGGCGCTGGGACGGGAATGCGTTTGGGGACACTGCTGCGAATGAGGATCCGAGTAACACCGGGACCCTCACTAAGATTAATCTGCGTTATCCGGGGCAGTACTTCGATCAGGAAACGGGGTTACACTATAATTGGAATCGGTATTATGATCCGAAGAGTGGGCGCTATATCAGCAGTGATCCGATTGGGTTGCTAGGAGGAATGAATACGTATGCGTACGCAAATCTAAACCCACTTCGTAACATTGATCCGTATGGGCTTGATACGTGGCCTACCGATAGCCCCATCGTGAGGAGCCCAATGGGACCGCGTCCAGATCCATTCAATCCCAGCCAAGAACAATATCACAATGGAATTGACAATCGTAATCC
>DATGVQ010000155.1:0-2474 GCA_035300145.1 Acidiferrobacterales bacterium
ATGCTCTTGTCCGGAGTCTTCACGTCACCGACCAGTATGCCGGAGGCTATACAGGACTTCGATTTGATCAATCCGTTGCGCTACATGATCGATATATCGCGGCGGGTGTACCTTGAAGGCATCGGCGTAGATCGGCTGACGTCTGATTTATGGCCGTTGGCCGTGACTGCAGTGCTGACGCTTTCGATCGGCGGCTGGGTGTTCAACCGACGCTTGGGATGAAAAAGCGTACGCATGATTTGGCGATTATTGTCCGTACGTTCCGACTCCACTGGATACGGGTTTCGAATAAGCTATAAGGCGTTACAACTGACATCTTATGAGCGCTCAAGTTGATTCCCGATGTTCAAGAAAAGAGCAGGGCAAGAAGTGCCGGGAATTCGAAATTCGATTGCAACCCATTTGCAAAGAAATGTAACTCGGCGATGACTGCTTTAACGAAAAAACAAAAGAGGAATTAATTATGGCGGACTATAAAGTAGCGGTCGTAGCGGGAGTCGGTTCGGGCATTGGCGCGCGGTTTGTGGAAACTTTTGCGCAAGCAGACTACCGCGTGGTCGCGCTGGCGCGCAACGCCGAGTCCTTGGAACAAATCCGTGCAGGCCTGGGCGCACCGGCGGAACGTTGCGTCTTTTGGGCAACTGACATCACAGATCCAGAGCAGGTCAAGAAAGCCTTTCTTCGAGTACGGAACGAATTAGGACCGGTCAATCTGTTAATTTGCAACGCGGGCGGAGGGGCCAAGAGAGGTTCTTTTCTTGACATCACTCCGCAAGAATTTCTCAAAAACCTCCACGGCCAAGCGCTTGGCCCGTTCCTCTGCGCCAAAGAAGCAATTCCGGACATGCTGGCTCACGGAGGAGGAACAATCGCGTATATCGGTGCGACTAGCTCAGTTAAGGGCTATGCAAAATCCTCGGCCTTTGCTACTGGCAAATTCGCGCTGCGTGCATTAGCGCAGTGCAACGCGCGGGAATTCGGTCCAAAAGGCATCCACGTGTTTCACGTCATCATCGATGGCAGCATCGACAATGTCCCCTTGGGTGAAGACCGAGAAGTAAAAGCCGGCAGACTCGATTCACGTGCTATTGCGCGCGTCGTTGCTCAAACCGTCGCCCAGCCGCGCGACACCTGGATCCACGAGTTTGATATTCGTCCGTCGACCGAGAATTTCTGAACCCATGACAAGGAGACCCAGCGAGGAGGCGGTGCTGTTCCTCCTGTTCGGCCTGCTGCGCAGCGGACAAATCAAACTGCGCCGGATTGTCGGTTGCCAAGAACTAAAGGCTGGCGGCGAACCACCGGATGCTGCCTAACAAGTTGCTATTAAAGCCGCCCAACCTGGTGATTGTTGGCACTATAGCTTAGTTCCTAAATTCCAATCTTCTCAACCTCATCAAGTGTAATCTGGTCGTCCGTGCGATCGTAGAGCTTGGTGGTGCGAGGGCTCTCGTGAGCGGCCATAGCCTGGGCGTTCTCGAGCGAGCCGCCATTGTCGAGATAGGCGGTGATGCCGGTGGCGCGGAAGGTGTGATTGCAAACCGCCGTCGGAATACCGGCGGCCCGCGCGCGGCGTTGCAGCATGCGCCAGGCGTCGGACTGGCTCATCGCGCGATCGGTCATAACCCCGCTACGCCGGAAGGCTGTCCGGAATAGCGGCCCTTCGCGGCCGCCGGCGAGGCCGGCGGCCTCGATGTAGTCCTGCAGGTAGGTCTCGAGGTGATGGTGGCAGGGCATGGCGTGTTCCTTGCCGCCTTTCTCGTGGAGACGGACCCACAAGCGGCGATGCTGCCAGTAGACGTCGGCCACGGTCATGCCAAGCGCGGCGCCGATGCGCGCGAAGGTAAAAACCAGCAGACCGATCAACGCCCGGTCGCGCAAGCCGACCACAGTCTTGGTGTCGATGCTGTCGAGCAGCTGCCGCGCTTCGGTCGCCGCCAGGACCGGGGTCTTGCCGGTGCGCACAACGTATTTAGGGCCGCGGACGGCGGCGGCCGGATTTACTGCCAGCACCTGGCCGACCACCAACCAGTCGAACAGCATGCGCACGGCGGCGAGCCATTGTTTGACGGTCGGCGGCGAAAATTCCCGCCCGAGGCTCTCGACCCAGGCGGCGACGTGCACGGGTTCGATATCGAGCAGCCCAAGCCGGGCCTGGTCGCACCAGTCGAAGAATTCAGAGGTTGCTCGGTAGTAAGCTCGGCGCGTGTTCGGGTTCCTGATGTTCGCGGTGAAGAATTCGACGAAGCGGCGGCCGGCGTGCGGACCGCGCGCGGCGATCAGCGCCGGCACGGCGGCGTTCTGCGCGGTCAGGAGGATGACCGGAAGCTGGTCGGGAGCGTCGTTCATACGCCCTCTTATAGCCGATCTTTAGTGAATGATAAAGGACGTTATCATTCATTAAATCCGAGAGGGAGGAGGGCCCCCTTTAAAGATGATCAAAACTGAGTGGTTAGCCTTTCGGGGCCTATCTG
>DATGVQ010000156.1:0-15966 GCA_035300145.1 Acidiferrobacterales bacterium
GCGTACGCCAACACGCCGGCCGAGTTTGCCGCCTTGATCCGCAGCGAAGCGCCGCAATGGCGCGACGCGGTGAACGCCGCGGGCATCAAGCAGGAATAGCGATGGCGATGCCATGAAATTGAGACGGGCATGAACGAACCGATCTGGAACAAGTTTCTGACCGCGCGCGACAAGCAGGTGTTTGCCAGCGCCGCATATAGAATGCGCCAGGGCCTTGGCAAGCGCCCTGCTCTGCTCATCGTTGACGTCAATTACGACTTTCGCGAGGACAAACCCGAGCCGATCCTCGAGTCGATCAAGCGCTGGCGCAACTCGTTGAGGGCAAGTGGTGCTGTCTAACCCCGCGCCCCAGCCCGACGCGCGTGAAGCAGCGTACCTTGGTCAAACATCGCAGTCGCGCGCGGCTGGGCGCGAACGTTAGACGTCGAACTACACACTCGCACTATCGTCCAACGCCCTCTATGAACCCTCATATCACTCTACTTACCCTCGGCGTCGATGATCTCGAACGCGCTGTGGCTTTCTACCGAGATGGTCTCGGCTTCAGCACAAAGGGCATCATTGGCACGGAGTTCGAAAATGGCGCAGTCGCTTTCTTCAATCTGCAGTCGGGCCTGAAGCTGGCTCTATGGCCGCGCAAAAGCCTTTCAGCGGATAGCGGTCTACCTCTGCAAGCATCAAGCGCGGTCGAGTTTTCCATTGGCCACAACGTGTCATCGCAGCAAGAAGTGGACGCTGCCATGCGTCAGGCAGAGCAAGCGGGCGCGAAGATCGTCAAACCGGCGCAGCCAACGTTCTATGGCGGCTACGCAGGCTACTTCCAAGATCCAGACGGTCACTTGTGGGAAGTCGCTTTCAATCCAGGTTTCGCGTCGCTAGGCTGAAGAGTTCGCCACCAGCGCGGTAGGTTGGGGTAAGCTTGCGATGTGCAGGAAGCACTAGTGCCGCGGGCGCAGGGACGCGCAGGAGCGGCCGCACCCCAACAAAAATCCACCACCAATAAAATTCGCCCAGTTCATTTCGACACATTCAATAGCCGCTCCCGCATCCCACTTCCCGCCTCACGCGGCATTAGTACTTCCCTGTACGTCATGAGTTAAGATTTTGTGGGGATCATTTCATTCACGCAACCTACGGGCTGGCGCTCAGCCGCCGCTGTAAGCGGTCGGCTGCAGCGGCTTGTTGGGCCGCTGTAAATTTAAGCACACCTCGGCTTGACGAACAAAAGACAGGGCTGCTCGGAAAGCTCCGCCCGGTGCACAGGATAAGGCGAATGGGGCAGCAGACCCTCGTCCCGAAATCCGGCTTTGAGGAGCGCGCGCTGCTCTGCAACATTGGCCAGGAACGTGAAGGCAAAAACGCTCCGGGTTTCCGGAAGCGCGAGCAGGTAGTCAGATGCCAACCGCTGAACGGTGGCACCATAGCCCTTACCCCTTTCCAGGGGATCTGCCAAGAATATGTTCAACTCCCAGTCGATTTCCTCCAGCGACTCGCTAAAGCGCCAAGCGCGCCAGTAGAAGCGCCCCAGCGGGTGCTCGTTGGCACTCCGTCGGATCAGAAAATACTGACGATCTGGGTTGTCAAGGAACAGAGTTCGCAGCTCATCTGCAGTCATGTCCGGAACCCGCTTGTGAGGTCCCTGCGCAATCGGATCAAGTGTCCACCGAACAAGTAGCTCGACGTTCCTCGTATCAGCTGGTTCGAGCGTGACGAGTTTGTCCCCAAGAGGACGTGTTTCGGTCTTCATCTGGAACAGGTTGTTAGGCATCATTGTGTCGCTCTACAAGGCGCGCCAGGTTATCCAGGGACGATTCGGAACCACGCTCATTGTCTTTAACCGATATTTTTTCCGGAATGCCCTCGTGACGAAGTGTGATTCTTGTACCGCCAGTTTCTTCTTTGAGTGTAATGGTGATCTGCATGTTACTCGCCATCGCGGGGTCGTCGCTCACGAAGGAACCTCTGAACACGACGGCCTCCTCGGGCCGCATTTCCACAAAAACCAGGTCAAATAGACGGGTGTCTTCAGGCTTGGGTCCGTGGGTAATTTCCATGCGGAGATGCCCGCCAACTTTCGGGACACACTCATGCAGCTTAGAACTCGTACCCGCAGGGTGAAGCCATTTGGAAAGAGCTTGGCCATCTACAAGTGCGTTATAGATTCTCGATCGCGGTGCCTTGATCAATCTGGTGGTCGTCGATTCGGCCATCGAATTCCTCCGTCTGTATGCCTAACGCAGAGCTAACCGCTAAGTCGCCTTTGTAATTTCCTTTCTTAGAAGTTTCAGCCCCGCGCTCAGTAAAGCGTCGTAATCCGCTTTTACCTGCGCCGATTTTTCTTTAGTCCAGGCATAAAACCCCTCGCCGGATTTAACCCCTAACTTTCCTGCACGAACCCGTTCGCCCAATACTTTGCTGGGGGCGCTGTCATTGCACAGATGGGGATAAATAGTAGTGGCGGCGTTGTAGTGAATGTCGAGTCCGCTCAAGTCTTTTTGCAATAGCGGTCCCGCCCCCAGGAATCGAAAGCCAAATCCAAAGCGCACGGCGATGTCCACATCCTCAACCGAGGCAATGCCGTCCTCTACCAGCGCCAGAGCCTCGCGCATCAGCGCATGCTGTATACGGTTGGCCAGAAAGCCGGGGATATCGCGGCGCACCTGAACCGGCACCTTACCCAGAGAACGCATCAGCGCATCCAACTTTTCCGGTAATGCGGGGTCGGTGGTTTCACAGCGCACCACTTCGACTACCGGCACGAGATGCGCCGGCATGAAAAAATGCAGCCCGGCGATGCGCGCAGGATTTTTTAAGTCGCCGCCGATCTGGCTGATCGGGAAGCTCGAACTGTTGCTGGCCAAAATGGTATCGGGACGAGAATAGTTTTCCAGCTCGTGAAATACTTGCCGCTTCAGCGCCAGATTTTCCGGTACACATTCCACCACGATTTCAATTTGCGGCCACGGCAAATTTTTCATGGCGGCATGCGAGTGGAGATGGCTCAGTATTTTATCCTGGCCACCCATGCGGCTTAAGCCATTTTTCAAGCGATCCGGTAGATCCGCGCGAGCGGCATCGGAAATCTCCAGGATGTGGGTCTGCCAGCCTGCGACCGCAAACAGCAGGGCGATATCGGCACCCATAGTGCCGCCGCCGATGATGGCGGCGGAAGAAGATGATGTTACCATTTAAAAAACCTCATGTTTCCGGTATTTTGGCACGACTGAAATGCGTAAGCAAAAGCGGCGCAGTTTTGGCGAGTGCTTGACTTTCCTATGTCTGGCCTGTGCAATCCGTGCTCGAATCAGCAAAGAGTTGGAGAAAATTATTATGAAGGTTCCCCCGCAGAATACCCGTTCAACCTTCCAATGGGACGATGCGCTGTTATTGGAAGACCAATTAAGCGAAGACGAACGCATGGTGCGCGATAGCGCGCGTGCCTACTGCCAGGAAAAACTCATGCCGCGCATAGTGGCGGCGAACCGCAACGAACATTTTCACCGCGAGATCATGAATGAAATGGGCGAGCTCGGGTTCCTCGGCGCGACCATTGATAGTTACGGCTGTGCCGGTGTGAATCACGTCTGCTATGGTTTGGTTGCGCGGGAAATAGAGCGGGTGGATAGCAGCTATCGCTCCGCCATGAGCGTGCAATCCAGTCTGGTGATGCACCCTATTTATGCCTACGGCACGGAAGCCCAGCGAAGCAAATATTTACCCAAGCTGGCCAGAGGCGAGTGGATCGGCTGTTTTGGCCTGACGGAGCCTAATCACGGTTCCGATCCGGGGAGCATGATCACGCGCGCACATAAAGTGCAAAATGGTTATCGTCTCGCCGGCGCCAAGACCTGGATCACTAATTCTCCAATCGCCGATATATTCGTCGTCTGGGCCAAGGACGATGCCGGCGAAATTCGCGGTTTCATTTTAGAAAAAGGAATGCAGGGGTTGGCTGCCCCTAAAATCGAAGGCAAGTTTAGTTTGCGCGCCTCCGTTACCGGCGAGATTGTGATGAATGAAGTATTCGTACCGGAGGATAATTTATTGCCTGATGTTTCCGGTCTTAAGGGCCCCTTCGGTTGTCTTAACAAAGCGCGCTACGGGATCGCCTGGGGAGCGCTGGGCGCGGCCGAATTTTGCTGGCAGGCGGCGCGCCGATATACCCTTGACCGTGTCCAATTCGGCCGTCCGCTTGCGGCCAATCAATTGATCCAAAAAAAATTGGCCGATATGCAAACCGAGATTACCATCGGCCTGCAGGCGGTGCTGCGCCTGGGCCGGCTAATGGATGAAGGACGCGCACAACCGGAAATGGTTTCCATGCTCAAACGCAACTCGTGCGGCAAGGCGTTGGACATCGCGCGTATGGCGCGCGACATGCACGGCGGCAACGGCATTGCCGATGAGTATCATGTCATTCGCCACGTGATGAATCTGGAAGCGGTCAACACCTACGAAGGCACGTCTGATATTCACGCGCTTATCTTAGGCCGCGCGCAAACCGGCATTCAGGCATTTAACTAAAAACCGCCGTTGGCGAGCCCGGTTACATTTTTTGACTTTTTTAGATTTAAGGTGAATGATCCCGGCGGAAATAGTAAAAAGGCCTACCAACAGAATAAGTTTTTGTTTACCATCGCGTACTCTATCACTGAGGAGGATTTAGGCGTGCAATACTACGAAAAATACATAAAAACTAAATATCCGATGACTAATATAGGTCTCGCCCAAAAAATAAAACGGTGCGTTCTGTTAGCAGGGGCAGGCGCGCTTATTTTGCTATTTGTAACCGTGCCGATGGCGCAAGAGACCGGGGCAAAGCCGGGGCACGCCGCAGAATCGAAGGGCATGAGATTAGTCGGCTCTCATGATCTCCAAGCCCGCAGCGCTTATCAGCCGGTTATTCACCATCAGAACGGACGCTGGATCGCCTACATTGGCCATCACGGCGGAACCGAGTCAGCGCCTAAACCGTTGAACCCTTTGACCGGGAAGCAGGAATTTAACGGAACGTCTATCCTTGATGTGACCGATCCGAAACAGCCAAAATATCTGTTCCATATTCCCGGGGCAGCGGGGTTCGCTGAAAGCGGGGGCGCGCAGATGGTCCGCGTCTGCGATGGCAAAGACCTGCCCAAGGGCGATCGCAACAAAGTTTATTTGCTCCGCACCTTAGGAAATTCGGCGCATGAAATCTGGGATGTCACTAATCCCGGCAGTCCGAGTATCCTGGCGTCCTTATCCGGCCTCAAAGGCACGCACAAAAATTGGTGGGAATGCGATACCGGTATTGCCTATCTGGTGTCGGGCTTACCTGACTGGCGCACCCGGCGCATGACGCAAGTGTACGATCTCAGTGATCCGGCGAAGCCGGTATTTATCCGTAATTTTGGTCTCGCTGGGCAACAGCCGGGTTCCACCGGGCCGGTGCCCACCGAAGTTCATGGCGCCATCTCCCTCGGGCCCGCCAAAAACCGCATCTATTTCGGCTATGGTACAGGTAAAGGTGGGATTCTACAGATTATCGATCGCGACAAGCTGCTGAATGGACCCAAGGAACCGACGCCGGAGAATCTTCTGTATCCCCAAATCAGCCGGCTGGATATTTCTCCTCTGGTAGGAGCACATACCGTTTTCCCGGTTCTGGGAATGGAAATCGCCGAGTTTGCCAAGGATCGTGACGGAAAGATTCGCGATTTCATCGTGCTGGTGAATGAAGAGACTGCTAACCAGTGCGAGGAAGCCCGGCACATGGTATTTATGGTGGATATCACCGTGGAAACCCACCCCTTCTCGGTCGCCAACTACACCGTGCCCGAGGCCAGCGGCAACTTCTGTACCCGGGGCGGGCGTTTTGGCGCGCATGCGTCCAACGAAAATTTCACGCCGATCTATTACAAAAAGATCGTATTCACTTCCTGGTTTAATGCCGGTGTGCGGGCGACCGACATTCGCGACCCTTTTAACCCGAAGGAAGTGGCTTACTATATACCGGCGACAACGGCGAACACCGACAAGCGCTGTGTAAAGACCGGGGAAGTGGAGACCTGCAAAGTGGCGATCCAGACCAACAATATCGAAGTGGACGACCGCGGATATATTTATCTCGCGGATCGCGCCAATACCGGGCTGCATATTGTGGAATTGACGGGCAACGCCAGGCAGATCGCCAGCTTTCCCAAATAACAAATAAGCCACCAGGAACCCGCTAACGAAAAGGCGGTCAATTTGACGACCTTTTTGTTATAACAGCTTACCTGGCCGCGCGGCAAACCTTGCCTGATCGATGCGCAGGCGGAGCGAGCGCGTGTGGCTGGGTCCGGCGCTAGCGGGTAATGAGGACAATGATACCCGCGACCGTGAGACCGACTCCGGTCAATAACCGCACGGTTAATTTTTCCTGCCGAAACAGGAGCGTGCTCAATGCGAGCGTAAACAGGGGAGATGCAGCCACGATCGGCGAGACGATCCCGACATCGCCTTTGCCTAATGCGACATACGTGAACAATACCGCCGTGCCGTTAAAGACCCCGACCGTTACAAACCAGGGTAGCGCCTTCGCATAGGAAATGGGTGTCTCGCTCACCGCGGTCCAGCGGCTGGCACCGAGTACGACCGCCGCCGACACGGTGTAGCCAATCAGGCTGGCGGCAAATGGGCTGGACCAGAGATTCAGCCCAAACTTGGTAAGGGTCAACGCGCCGCCGCGGATCGCCGCGGCGGATAGCGGCAGAAGGAGGGTCCATATTGGCCACCGGCGAGGCCGGGACTTCCCGTCCCACGACAGGATAACGATCCCGAGGATGATCCCGGCGGCGCCCAACAGCCTGCCAATCGTAAGGACCTCTCCCAGAAAGACAACGGCGGCAAGAATCGCAAACATCGGCGCGGTCGAGGATATGGAGTTGGAGATGGTTGGACCCATGCGATCGGTTGCGTTGAATACAAACAGCGTGACCGCTGCCGGAAATACCAACCCCACGACCGCGAATACGCCCACGGCTGCCATATTAGAATTGGTTGTCTCAAGCAGAAAAGGCGCCAGAGACCAAAACATCACTGCCGTGAACGGAATACTGATGGACGCTCCTATAGTGGCCGGGACGTAACGAAAGCCCAATTTTGAAATCGCCACAGCGGCTCCGAATAGAGCTGCCGCGGCAACAGCGATAATTACTGATTCGTTCAATCGATCGTCCAGAATGGAGTTGGCTCTGCAAACACGCCGATCTCGGGGATATCGGTAGCCTTCATCTGTATTGGAGCATGGTCGAAACTGTGCTGCTTCTCCTTACTCCCTTCAGCACTTCATCATGCTTTTTGCACGGTATTTATATTTCCATCCGCGTGCCCAGCTCGATGACCCGATTTGAGGGGATATTTAAATACTCTACGATACTGCCGGCATTTCTCGACATGGCGGCGAACAGCCGCGCCCGCCACATCGCCATCCCTTCTCCGGGGATTGGTATGAGAGTCTCGCGGCTGGCGAAAAATGAGGTCTCGAGCATGTTGAACTCGAGGCCATCATCTTTACATACTCGGAGCGCCTTCGGTACGTCAAGGCGGTTCTTGAAACCGAAGTAGAGCTTCATTCGATAGCAGTTGTGTCCCAGGGGCTCGACTGCAACGCGTTCGTTGAAGGGCACCCATGGAATGTCCTTGACTATGACGGTCATAAAGATGATGCGCTCGTGCATGACCTTGTTATGGGCAAGGTTGTGCAGAAAGGCGTGCGGCACCGCGTCCGGATCGCCAATGAGAAAAATCGCCGTCCCCGGAACGCGCTGCGGCGGATCTTTGAATAGCGACTTCAAGAACGGTTTAAGCGGAATCGCCGAGCTCCGCAGATGTTCGAATAAAATCTCTCTGCCACGGCGCCACGTCGCCATGATGGTGAAGATAAGAGCCCCCATCGTGAGCGGGAACCAACCAGCTTCCGCGAGTTTGGTGAGGTTGGCGGAGAAAAACGCCGCGTCGATCAGCAAGAAAAACCCGGTGGAGAGGATAACCAGCAGCAGATTGAAGTGCCACGCGAAGCGCACGACGAAGAAGGTCAGGAGCGTCGTGGTCAACATCGTCCCGGCGACGGCGATGCCATAGGCCGAGGCCAAGTTAGTCGAGGAGCCGAACCCGACAACGGCTGCGATAATAGCGACCAGTAGCGTCCAATTTACGCTCGGGATATAAATCTGCCCGAATTCCTTTGCGGACGTCTGAATGATGTTCGTTCGCGGCAAGAAGCCCAGATGGATTGCTTGCTTGGTCATCGAGTACGCACCCGAGATGACCGCCTGCGAGGCAATAACCGTAGCCGCGGTGGAAAGCGCAACCATGGGATACAAGGCCCATGCCGGGAACATCAGGTAAAACGGGTTGTCGAGCGCCTGGGGATTGGCGATCAGCAGTGCTCCCTGGCCAAAATAATTCAGCGTCAATGCCGGAAACACCCAAGAAAACCAAGCAAGCCGAATCGCGCGCTTTCCGAAATGGCCCATGTCGGCATAGAGCGCTTCTGCGCCCGTTACCGCCAGAAAGACTGAGCCGAGAACCACGAACGATGCCAGGCCATGTTCGGTGAGGAAGGTGAACGCATGCGCCGGATTCAACGCGCCGAGGATTTCCGTGGCTCGCAGAATATTGAGTACGCCGATCAGGGCCAGCGTGGCGAACCAGAGCGCCATGACCCGCCCGAATAGGGCTCCCACGGCCGCTGTTCCCATTCGTTGGAAAGAAAAAAGCGCAATCAGTACGACGACGGTAAGCGGGACAACATAGGGTTTTAGCGCCGCCGTTGCCACCTCCAGGCCCTCGATGGCGCTAAGCACGGAGATCGCGGGCGTGATGACGCCGTCGCCGTAGAACAGGGCAGCGCCAAAAATGCCAATGAGCGCGAGCGGGACACTCCAGGTCGCATGCTCTTTCACCGAGGCGGAAGCAAGCGCAAGCAGCGCCATGATGCCGCCTTCACCCTTGTTGTCGGCGCGCATGATGAGGATCACGTACTTGATCGACACCACGATCATCAATGACCAGAAGATCGCCGAAACACCGCCCAGGATGTTCGCCGGAGAAAAGGGAATGCCGTGACTGGGGTTGAATACCTCTTTTGCGGCATAAAGAGGGCTGGTGCCGATGTCCCCGTACACCACCCCGAGTGCGGCTAACGCAAGCGCAGCACGGGATTGCTTAGTTTGTTCTTTTTGGTACGTAGGACATTCACCTGCTGAAAAAGAGGCGGCATTGTAATACCACGCTGCATAAAAATATATAACTGGGTAAGAGGCATGACGATTTCGAGAGGTAATCTTACCGGAAATTTGTAAGTGCCCCTTTACTCCGGTCTCGGACCTGTTGGCGGGGTTTGACCTGTCGGTGTAAATAGGAGTATCTTTTGCATCGCAGCGGCCTGTACCACGTACCGGGGGTTGTCTCAGCGCAGGGGATGGCGGGGCTGCCGATAGCGGCTTTCATGTTTTCTAATGGTCGAACAGGAGGCTATCTAGATGTCTTTCTCGCAAAAGATCTTCCCGGTCTTTTTATTCAGCATCCTGCCCGTCGTCTTCATGCCTCTCACAACGCAAGCACAGCAAACTGGATTCCCTGACGCTCCCGGTAAAGACTTATTAATGAGTAAATGTTTCCAGTGCCACAACGAGACGATGTGGCAGGACCATCGACAGGACCGCAAGGGGTGGGAGGGCACGCTCTACCGCATGATCGGGCGCGGCGCGCTCTGGAGCGACGATGAGATCAGAAGCATGGCCGGCTATCTCGCCACGGGCTACGGGCCGCAGTCCAGCAAGACGTCACAATAGTTAGGCGCTTAAAAGGGGCACCTATGAGAGAACTTGTTGCGCAGTATCTGTCACGCTCGATTTCACGGCGTGGCTTTCTGAAGGGGTTAACCGCCACCGGAATATCATTGGCCTCGGCGGAATCGATCCTCGAGTCGCTCATCCCGCTCGCCCACGCCCAGGAAGCGCGCAGCGGAGCGCCCGCGGGAGTCAAGCTTTTCCAGGGAACTGGCGGAGAATGTTTCGCCGAGCAGCTTATCGCCTCGGGGGTCAAATATGTTTTCGGGAACTCCGCCAGCGAAGACGCCCACTTCTATGAGGCGCTGGTCGATCGGCCGCAGCTCAAATATATCCTGACGCCGCACGAGGGTCCGGGCGCCGCCATGGCCGCGGGCTATGTAAAAGCCTCGGGCGAGCCGGCGATTGTGATGCAGGCGGCGGTCGTGGGCTTGATGAACGCCATGGGACAGATGTTCAATGCCTTTAAAGAACAGACCCCGCTGGTGTTTTACAGCTATCGCACGGACCAGGCCCGCCGCGCGGGACGCGATGGCTTCGAGGAGGTCGCAAACCAGGAGCAGATTGTGGCGCCGCTGACCAAGTACTCCTGGCTCGCGCGCCGGGCAGACATGATTCCGGAGACCGTGCGTCGCGCCTTTAAAGCGGCGTGGACGCCGCCGTATGGCCCCACCTATGCCTCGTGGCATTCGGACTTCAACGAGGAGAAGATCCGCACCGAGATCATTACCCAGGAAAAAGTCGACCCGCGCATGCGGGTGAGGCCCAATCCCACCGAGGTCGAGCGCGCGGCAAAGCTGCTGGTCGAGGCCAAGATGCCGCTGATGATCGTTGGCGATGAACTCTATAACGCAAAGGCGGTGAACAAAGCGGTTAAACTGGCCGAGCTCCTCGGCATGCCGGTGACCCAGGCGCGCCAGATATTCGCCAATTTTCCCGAGACCCATCCGCTGTGGGTGGGCAGTCTCCCCGGGGCCAGGCTCGATACGCTTGCGTTTCCGAAAAACCCGGATGTGGTCATCAATATCGGCAACAAGCTTATGCACTGGAGCCCCGCGCCGATCGTGGCGCGCAACGCCAAGTTCATCGATATGCGGATCGACAGCGGGAGCATGGGAAATGTGATAACCACTGAGGTTCCTCTGGTCGCGGATGTGGCCTACGGCCTGGACGACCTGATCGCCGCGGTCACGACCCTGGTCACGCCCTCGATCACGCAAAAGGCGCAAGAGCGGACGCAGGAAGTCCGACGCTTCAGCGAGCAGGCGAAAACCTTGAGCGCCCGGATAATAAAGAGCCCGGATTGGGATCGCAGCCCGATGCTGGCCGACCGGCTCACCTATGAGATTGCCCAGTTCGCGGATAAAGACGCCATCATCGTTCACGAGGCCGGGTCGGTGAATCTGCATAATTTCGGCTTCAACCCGCTCGGTGGGCGCGAGCTGTTGTTCTACTACGGCGCTCACCTCGGCTCAGGTGTCGGCACCGCCGCCGGGGTAAAGCTTGCCCGTCCCAACCAGCAGGTGATCTGTCTGGTCGGCGACGGATCGTTCATCTTTGGCCCCACCGCGCTTTGGAATATGGCGCGCCTGGAGCTGCCGGTGATTACCATCGTCTACAACAACCATGCCTATTCCGGCCCCCACAGTCGCGTGATCCAGAACGTTCCCGGAGGGCGCATGGTCCAGACGCGCAAGTTCGTTCACGACTATTTGGGCAATCCGGATATGAACATGGCGTACATCGCCAAGGGGTTCGGGGTTGACGGAGAACTGGTTGAATCGCCGGCTCAGCTCAAGGCGGCGCTCAGGCGGGCGCGCAAGGCCACGGTGGACGGCAAACCCTATCTCATCGATGCGCAGGTGGCGCGAACCGGCGTGGCTTGGTCAGAGAAACCCTGGACCCCGCCGATCCGAATCGCCCAGGAGCGCACGAGAAAGGTCTAGTTAGGACGTTGAAAAAGTCCATCTGTGGCCTTTTTCAACATCCTGCTAGCGTTGGTTTTTTCATGGTTCCGTGGTTATAGGAGGGCAGTCTATGGAACAGAAGACAAGAATAGCGCTTACGGTGAACGGCAAACGCCAGGTCGTAATAGCCTTCGCCGATACCCCATTGCTGTGGGTGCTGCGTGAACAGCTTAAGCTCACCGGCACGAAGTATGGGTGCGGCGTCGGACAGTGCGGCGCGTGCACGGTGCACATCGACGGTAGCCCCAACTACGCATGCCTGAACAAGATCAAGGATATGCAGGGGCGCCGCATCACCACCATCGAGGGGTTGGCGCCCGACGCCAGCCATCCGCTGCAGAAGGCGTGGATCGCCGAGCGCGTGCCGCAGTGCGGGTATTGCCAATCGGGGCAGATCATGCGCGCTGCCGGACTGCTCAAGGACAACCCCGCGCCTTCGCGCGAACAGATCGTCGAGCACATGAACACGAACATCTGCCGCTGCGGGACCTATACCAGAATCGTTCGCGCCATCGAGCGCGCCGCGAAGGAGGGCTAAGCTATGCGCCGCACAGTACAGAACAAGGACTCGCAGGTTATGATAAGCCGGCGCCGCTTCATGATTGGCGCCGCTGGACTCACCTTTGGTGTGGCCCTCGGACTCCCGGCCGGCGCTTTCGCCGCCGCCAGCGCGAAGGGCACGGCGTCAGCGGCTGGGCTGAAACGCGTCAGCGTGAATCCATGGGTGACCCTCTCCACCGACGGCACGATTGCCATTATGTCGCCGGCCGTCGAGATGGGGCAGGGATCGCTGACCTCGCTGCCGTTGATCCTCGCCGAGGAGCTTGACGCCGACTGGGCAAAGGTCCAAATCGTGCCGGCGCCGCCGAACGATGCCCTGTACGGCAATCCCGGCTTCGGCGGCATGATGTATACCGCCGGCAGCAACGCCGTAACCAGCTATTTCAAGCCGCTGCGCCTGTTCGGTGCCCAGGTCCGGCGCGTGCTGCTCGACAACGCGGCGCGCCACTGGGGCGTGCCGGTCGATGAGTTGACGACCGAGCCCGGCGTGGTCGTCCATGCGAAATCGGGACGCCGGATCGGCTATGGCGAGATCGCGGCGTTCGCCGAAATCCCCGCCAAGGCGCCGGAAATCAAGCCGGAAGAGCTGAAGAAGCCGGACCAGTTCCGGCTCATCGGCAAGGACGTGATGCGGGTCGAGCTGCCGACTAAGGTCAACGGCTCGGCCCAATACAGCATCGATGTACAGGTGCCGGGGATGATCTACGGCACGGTCTTGCGCGCGCCGGTCGAAGGCAGCAGCCCCGACCAGATCGATGATTCCGCCGCACGCAAAGTCGCCGGCGTGCGCAAGGTCGTGCGGCTTCCCTACGGCGTCGGCATACTGGCCGAAACGCCCTGGGCCGCGTTCGCGGCCAAGAACACGCTTAAGGTTACCTGGACGCGCAACGCCAAGGCGTGGGGCTTCAATACTGAAAAGGGGTTCGAGGTCTTCTCCGCCGCGGCGCGCGATCTGACGCACGCGGGCACGCCTTGGGAGAAAGTGGGCGATGCCCCGGCGGCGATGCAGCAGGCGACGACGGTGATCGAAGGCGAGTACCGCTGCGACTTCGCCTATCACGCCCAGATGGAGCCGTTAAACTCGATCGCCTCGGTGTCGCCTGCGGGCGATGCCGTGACGCTTTGGTGCGGCACGCAGTCGCAGACCATGGCGGTTGCCGCGGCCGCCAAGGCCATTGGGGTTGCGCCCGAGCGCGTCACGTTCCACGGCATGCTGCTCGGCGGCGGCTTCGGGCGCCGCGGTCACCGCGACGAGGAATTCATCGTCGACGCCGTGCTCCTGTCGAAGGAGGCGAAAAAGCCGGTCAAGGTCCTGTGGACCCGTGAGGACGACGTGCACAACGGCCGCTTCCGGCCCATGACCGTGCATTTCCTGCGCGCCGGCTTCGATGCCTCGGGGCGGCTCATCGCCTGGCACCATCGCAAGGCATGCGATGTGGTGACCGCCTACCAAGACCCGGTCCGCTACGAAAAATCCGGCCGTAAGGACTTTATCGCGATGCTCGGTTCCGAGCTCAAGACCTACGACATCCCTAACCGGTTCATCGAGGAAGTGCCGCAGGACTCCGGGATACGCACGTCGTCGCTGCGCGGGATCGGCTTCGGCCCCAACAAGTTCGCGACCGAGGCGTTCCTCGACGAAATCGCGGCAAAACGCGGCATCGATCCGGTGGCGTTGCGCCTGGATCTGCTCAAGAACGCACCGCGTGGCCGCAAGGTCGTCGAAACCGTCGCGCGCATGGCGGACTGGGGCAGAAAGCGCGAAGGACGCGGCCTCGGGTTCGCTTATATCGACTACTCCGGCACGCAGGTCGCAGGCGTGGCCGAGGTTTCGGTCAATCGCGGCAATGGCGAGATCCGCGTCCACAACTTTTGGACCGCGATCGATCCGGGGATTGCCGTACAACCCGACAACATCGTGGCGCAGACCGAGGGTTCGGTGGTTTACGGACTTGGCCTGGCGCTGACCGAGCGCATCACCATCGAGGATGGTGTAGTGAAGCAGTCGAACTTCCACGACTATCGGGTCCCGCGTCTGCGGGATATCCCGGAGATCCACATCGAGCTGATCGCCACCGAGAACCACCCGACCGGCGTCGGCCAGATGGCGACGCCGTTGGTGGCGCCGGCAATCGCCAATGCCGTTGCCGCGCTGACCGGCGTGCGCCTTCGTCAGACGCCGATGTTGCCCGCGCTGGTGCAGCAGGCGCTGCGGGCTGCGGATTCGCAACCGGCTTGAATTGACTTTTCAGCGGTAGAATCACGATCCGGCCTGGTTACCGAGAGCTACAGGGGCGTTACGGTTTTATCCAGCTTCTTAAGGAGACACACATGCACAAAATTCGTATCGCCTTGTTTTTCGGCGCGCTTGCTCTGATGAGCGCTGCGGCCGACGCACAGCAGACCAACGTGCGGGTACGCGGCACCATCACCGCCGTCGACGGAAACGTGCTCTCGGTAAAATCCCGTGATGGCAAGGATTTGAAGCTCCAGTTGGTGGACAACACCACCGTGGCCGCCGCCAAGGCGATCACGCTCGCCGACCTCAAGCTGGGCGACTACGTCGGTTCTACCTCCATAAAGCGTCCTGTCGGCACTCTCGTTGCGCGCGAAGTGCATACGATTGCGCGCACCGTTCCCGAAGGTCACGGCCCTTGGGACCTGGAGCCCGGCTCGATGATGACCAACGCTAACGTTGGGGAGATAACCCAGACCGCCAACGGCCGCGAGCTGACTCTCAAGTATAAGGACGGCACGCAGAAGATCCTGGTGCCGGAGGGTACGCCGATTGCCACCACCGTGCCGGCGGATCGCTCATTCCTGGTTCCCGGCGAATATGTGTTTGTCACCGCCCGCGTCGAGGCCGACGGCAAAATGACCGCGTTGCGTATTCAGGTGAGCAAAGACGGGGTCAAGCCGCCGCAGTAGAGGCGGCCCCGCCGAACAATCGGCGCGCAGGCGGCGCGAACGGGTGCGGTTTGGTCAGAGAAGCCCTCTCAGGCTTTCGGAGTGCCTTGGGAATCAGAATCCCCGCGGGATTTGCGCTTTACCCCGTTATCAGTCGGCCCTCTTGTCGCCTTACCCCTCACGCTTTGCCGGTCTTGTTCCCTGGCGCTTTGAGCGCTTCGGTATAGTTGCTTTTTCCGTGGCGGGGGTAGCCCACTTCGTCTTGCGCTTTTCGATGAACGCGGACAATCCCTCCTGCGCTTCGGACGTGGCGCGGATATCGGCCAGGCGGCGGGCGGTTTCGCTCACGGTTTGTTCGTTGAGCGGCGCATGCGCCATGTCGGCGATGAGCTTCTTTGTAATGGGTATCGCCCGTGGGCCGCTCGAGTACAGGTGCGCCAGCATGCGCCCCACGGCCGCATTTAATTCTTCGTCCTCGACGATGTCATGCACTAATCCGATGCGGTAGGCCTCCGCCGAATCGAATTCTTCCCCGGACAGCATGTAGCGCCGCGCCACGCGTTCGCCGATGGCCGCAATCACGTACGGACTTATCATCGCCGGGATGATGCCGAGCTTAACCTCCGAAAGGCGAAAGGTCGCGGTGCGCGCGGCGATCGCGATGTCGGCGGCGGCCACCAGCCCGAACCCGCCACCCCGCACCGCACCGCGAATGC
>DATGVQ010000157.1:0-5289 GCA_035300145.1 Acidiferrobacterales bacterium
CTAACCGCGGCTTGCGCGGCCGCGAGCCGGGCGATCGCTACGCGATAAGGCGAGCAGGAGACATAATTCAGCCCGACCTTATGGAAGAAATCAATGGATTGCGGGTGCCCGCCGTGTTCGCCGCACACGCCCAATTTAATATCCGGCCGGGTAGCGCGGCCTTTATCCACGCCGATTTTCACCAAGGCACCGACACCTTCCTCATCGATACCGACAAACGGGTCTTCGGATAGGATGCCGAGTTTTTGGTATTCGCCGAGGAAACGGCCGGCGTCATCGCGCGAAAGCCCCATGGTCGTCTGGGTTAAGTCGTTGGTGCCGAAGGAAAAGAACGCAGCCGTTTCCGCAATTTTATCCGCCACCAGCGAGGCGCGCGGCAGTTCAATCATGGTGCCGATCGAGTAAGCCACCTCAGTGGATTTTTGTTGCATGACCAGCGCGATTTCCGCTTCGATTTCTTGTTTAACAAATACAAGTTCTTCCGGTAAAGCGACCAGCGGGATCATGATCTCCGGCAATACCTTTACCCCTTCAGCCGACAACTCACAGGCTGCTTCCATGATAGCGCGCGCCTGCATGCGGTAGATTTCCGGGTAAGTGATGCCGAGCCGGCAGCCACGATGGCCCAGCATGGGATTGATCTCATGTAACGCGGAGACCCGGCGGATGATCTCATTCACGGGTTTACCGACTAACTTGCTGAGCTTGCGCATTTCCAGCGATTCATTCGGCAGGAATTCGTGCAGCGGCGGATCGAGCAGGCGGATACATACCGGCAGCCCATCCATCTCGCGGAATATGGCGCGGAAGTCATCGCGCTGGTAGCGCAATAGATGTTGTAATGCCTTTTCCCGTTCCGGGCGCGATTCCGCGACTATCATCTGCCGCACATGCGTAATGCGGGCGCTGTCGAAGAACATATGCTCAGTGCGGCAAAGGCCTATGCCCTGCGCGCCGAACTGGCGTCCGCGCCTTGCGTCTTCGGGGGTATCGGCGTTGCACCAGACTTGTAAACGGCGGGCTTCATCCGCCCACTGCATGAGGGTATCAAAATAAGCGTCAGTTTGGGTTTCAATCGTGGCGATGCGGCCGAGCAATACCTCGCCGGTGTTTCCATTCAGGGTGAGCCAATCCCCTTCTTTCAGACGGTGATCACCGATGCGGCAGCTGCGGTTGGCGAGATCGATGCTAAGCGCGCCGCAGCCGGCGATGCAGCAGCGCCCCATACCGCGCGCCACCACCGCGGCATGGCTGGTCATGCCGCCGCGCGCGGTCAGCACGCCTTGCGCCGCGTGCATGCCGTGCACGTCTTCCGGGCTGGTTTCGGTGGTGAGCAATAACACCGGCGTGCCGGTCTGGGCGAGCGTCACCGCCTTATCGGCATCGAATACGATTTGGCCGCTGGCGGCGCCGGGCGAGGCGGCCAGGCCACGCGCTAATACCGTGGCGCCGTGGTTTTCCGGTAACCCGGGGTGCAATAGCTGCTCAATGTGTTCCGCCGGCACGCGCAGCAACGCCTGCTTGCGCGTGATTAAGCCGGCATTTTCCATTTCTACCGCGATGCGCACGGCGGCACGCCCGGTACGTTTGCCGTTGCGTGTTTGCAACAGCCATAGCCTGCCGTTTTCGACCGTAAACTCGATGTCCTGCATGTCTCGATAGTGCGTTTCCAGGCGTGTCATTAAGTCTATTAATTCGCGGTACTGCGCCGGCATGGCTTCTTCCATCGAGGCATATTTGGCTGTGCGTTCACTTTCGCCGACTGCTTGCCGTTGCGCCCAGGCGCGTGCTTCAGCCAGGCTAATTTGGCAAGGAGTCCGTATCCCCGCCACCACATCCTCTCCCTGGGCGTTGATAAGGAATTCGCCCATGATGGTGTCTTCGCCGGTCGCCGGGTCGCGGGTGAAAGCCACGCCGGTGCCGCTATGCTTCCCCCGGTTGCCGAATACCATGGCTTGCACCGTCACCGCCGTGCCCAGAGTATCCGGAATATGGTGGATCTTGCGGTAAATCTTGGCACGCGGGGAATTCCAGGAAGAAAACACCGCGCCGATAGCGCCCCACAATTGCTCCATAGGATCGCTGGGGAACGGCTTGTCGGTTTTCTTTGCAACGATATTCAAGTAGCGCGCGATCAGCTTATCCGGATCGACATCATGATCTTCAGATATACCGGTGCTTTGTTTCAACTGGGAAGCCGCGTCCTGAAACTGTGCGTGTGGAACCCCCAGCACCACACTGCTGTACATATGGATGAAACGCCGGTAAGCGTCCTTGGCGAAACGCTCATCGCCGCTTGCCGTGACTAAGCCTTGCAGTGTGTGCGGGTTTAAGCCGAGATTAAGCACCGTATCCATCATACCCGGCATAGACACGGGCGCCCCGGAGCGCACCGAGACAAGCAGTGGCTGATTGGGATCGCCAAAGCCCTTGCCGGTCAACTGTTCTAATTGCTTTAAACACCGGTTGACTTCGTCAACCAAGGTAACGGGATAGCTGCCGCCGGTGCCATGATATTCTTTACAAACGGCGGTAGTGAGAATAAATCCCGGTGGTACCGGGAACCCCATTTGGGTCATCTCCAGCAGGTTATAACCTTTGCCACCCAGCAGTTCGGGGGCACCGGGCGGTTCACGCGCCTGCTGCGGGTCGCCGAAAAACACCGTCCAACGCAGGGGCTGAACAGATGCGTCTCCCGCAAATTGCGCCGATGTCTTTTTCGGTTTCATATCACAAACGTAATTCCCTGGTTATTTAAAGGCCGATTTAAGAATGAATGATTTTTAACAAAAAGCGATTATTTGCCTGTGATACCAATGCTGGTTTAGCTGCAAAATTTTTCTCGTCGGCGTCAGGTTTTGAATGGCTCACGCATAAAGCGAATCAGATTCTGAAATATCCAGTTAGTCCGGAGCGATACTGCCACGCCTGAGCCCGCGCAACATTATCTTCATTAGGAATATGCCGTCAAGTTACCGAAAGTCGGGTAGTCGGGCAAAAACCGCTCATTGATTTAAGACAGGAAAGGATCAATGGAAACTCAACCCAGGACTGCCCTGCTGTCGGTACGGGGCAATCCATCAATCAGCCCATACCGGCGATGGCGTTTTTGACGCTTTCTACGCCTTTTTTGAACAGCTCTTTTTCGCCGGTATCCAGATCAAGCTCTACGATCTTTTCTACACCCCGCCTGCCGATGACCGCGGGTACGCCGATAGAAACATCCGCGTAGCCGTATTCCCCACTGAGATAAGTGGCGACAGGGATGATCTGCTTGGTGTCTCTGACGACTGCTTCAACGATCGCCGCGATCGCGTTTCCGGGCGCGTGTACCGTGGCGCCCTTTAATTCGATTACTTTTGCCGCGACTTGTTTGGTAGCCTGCACAAGTTCTTCAGTTTTTTGTTTTGGCAATAGTGCAGTAATAGGTATGCCGGACACGGTGGAATATCTTGCCAATGGCAGCATGTTTTCTCCGTGCTCGCCGATTACCAGCGCGCGAATCGAGTCGCGCGAAAACCCCGTTACCTCATGAATAAACTGTTTGAATCTGGACAGGTCCAGCATCCCGCCCATACCGAATACTCTATTTTTGTCAAATCCAGACGTTTTATAAGCAAGGTAAGCCATTGGATCGAGCGGATTGGTCACCGGTATGATCATCGAGTTGCCGGCGTATTTTTTAATATTTTCCGCTATGCCTTTAACGATGGACGCGTTTATTTTTAACAGGTCCATGCGCGTCATCCCGGGTTTGCGCGCGGACCCGGCGACGACGATGACAATATCGGAGCCTTTCATTTCGGCATAGTCGTTGGATCCCCGGATCTCAACATCAATACCCCGCTCCGACAGCATATGGTTAAGGTCCATGGCCTCGCCTTGCGGCAGGCCTTGGGCGATATCCAATAGAAGAATTTCGTCAGACAGTTTTCTAAGCGCGATAAAAAGCGCTGCGGATGCGCCGACTTTTCCAGCTCCTACGATGGTAATCATAAAATAGATATTGATTTTTTAAGCGTTAGTGGTTGGGATTTATGTGGCTCCGTCTAGCTTACATTAAATATTTTCAGAAATAAAAATAATTCTAGAAAACGGTTCCATTTTTTGATATCGGAAATCAAGCCAGGATCAGGATTTTGTTGTTATTAACGCGGTTCATCGATAACTTATGTCTTATATAAGATATAAAATCTCTCAATCCGTGCGTAATTCCGTGCTATAATGGTTCGAACAATAAGACCGAATATGAGCATAAGCAAACTGAATAATGCGCCCAGTTTCACGCCTCTTTATGGGCAGATCAAAATACTGATCACGCAAAGTCTGGCTTTGGGTGAATGGCGCCCGGGCCAACCTATACCGAGCGAAATGGACCTCGCCAGTCGTTTTAACGTAAGCCAAGGCACGGTTCGCAAAGCCATCGATGAACTGGCGGGGGAGAATATCCTGGTGCGCCGGCAGGGCAAAGGGACCTTTGTCGCAACCCATACCGCTGAACGTTCCAGGTATCGCTTTTTGCGTATCAGCGGCATAAAAGGTAAAAAGGAATATCCCATTAACGACGTATTGCTGCATTACAAACGCGGCAAAGCGGATAAGGAAATTGCCGAGCGCCTGAAGCTGAAACGAGGCGCTGCATTGATCATACTGCTGCGCGCAACAACCTTTTCGAACAAACCCATCATTTTGCATAGCATCCATTTGCCTGCGGCCCTATTCCGCGGGCTGAACGGCGCAATGATTAGCAGTTATCCAGGCACGCTTTATAGTTTGTATGAAACTCGTTACGGCATACGGATTACTCATGCCGAAGAGCGCTTGCGCGCGGTGGCGGCGGACAAGACCGCGACGGATGCGCTGGGCGTTAAACCCAATGCGCCTCTCCTCGGTATCGAGCGCGTCGCCTATACCTATGGAGACAAACCGGTGGAATGGCGTCGCAGTCGTTGCAATACCGACCAGCACTGCTACTTCAATAAACTTGGCTAGCAGGTTGTTGAAAAAGTCCATCCGTGGCCTTTTTCAACACGCAAAGCAAAAAGCGGCCGCTCCTGCGCCTCCTGCGATGCACAGGGATGTGCGAGTGTCCTGAGAGGCAGGATGCCGAAAGGGACCGCTCGCGGCATTCGTGCATCCTGCACAGCACGGCCCTGTAATACAAGGGGCTTTGCTTCATTTCCCAATCACTTAAGTGATTGGGAAATGGCGGTACGTCCCTATACCGCAACGGGCAGGAAGCCCTAGTGCCGTGCCCTACAGGGAAGTAGTAATGCCGGTCGCTTCCGG
>DATGVQ010000158.1:0-3533 GCA_035300145.1 Acidiferrobacterales bacterium
CACCGCCCAGGCCATTATCGCCGGGGCAAATATGGTCCTGGTGGATTTTCATCCGGTTCCACAAAAGGCGCTGGTAGACGGCCCGCAGGCGCTGTTATTGGAAGAATTGCCTTATTTTCTGGAGGATATCGCGATCGCGCGGGAGGCTTACGAAAAACGCCGTCGTCTGGCGCAGCGCTTCACCGGGCAAAAATAGGGTGGCGGTACATCTCTATACCGCGACGGGCAGAAAGCCCAAGTGCCGCAATAGCGCAGGCGACCCACAGGGATGTGGGAAGATACGACTCCACGGATGGAGGAGGTAGGGCCGTGTCGGGAACCGCGACCGAGGGCAACGCCGGGAGCAGTTGCCGGCGACCCACAGGGATGTGGGAAGGTAGGGCGACGCCGGGAGCAGTTGCCGAGAGGCGCGAGAGCGGCCACCGCAGGGTGCTGAAAAACGGAGTTTTTCAGCACCCTGCCAACGAGCCGGCGGTGGTAAGGTGCTAAAAAGTATCTCTGCTCCCGCCGTATGCCTTCTTGCTGCCGGCGTTTAACGCGTATCCAAGATCCACGCGCAGCTGAAGTTTAACAAAAGATCTTAGAGTAAAACGCAGACCTACGCCGATGCTGGTTTTTAGATCCAGTAAATCAATATGATTACTGGGGTAGGCATTCCCCACATCCATAAAAATCACGCCACGTACTTGTTTCTGATCAAATAATGGCGCCAGGTATTCCACATTCGCCAACGCGAACGACCTGCCTGAGATGCTGTTGCGCTCATACCCTCGCAGCGTGTCGCTGCTGCCTAAAGAAAAGGCATTGCCGGGAACGCCGTCTGAAAACCCGAGTCGCAATTGCAAATTGAGATTATGATGCGGCTTCTCAGTGACTAGTCTATAGTTGCGGAAGTAGAAATTATGCCTGACATATTCATAATCCGAGCCTAGGCCGGAAAGCCCCCGCTCGATATTATATCCATAAGATTCTCCCGCGCGGCTATATAAATAATCCCGTACGTCGGTGTAATCAATCAACCCTGTCCATGCCGTCGTTCGACTATTCGCATAAACATCCGGCGTCCCGGAAACATATTGATATTTATCTTCATTCCGAACTATTCCACCACCTGCCCGCCAGCCCCGGCTCGGACCCTCGCGTTTGAAAAAACGCGATACCTGGAGATTCAGGTTAGTCCCTTCATGGTTGTATTGAGCGGTTGGTATGCCGCTGGTAATCACGTCGATTTCATTACGCGTATTATCCGCACTGAAATCAATATTGTAAGGGGTTCCCATAATGCGGGGGTAAGAATAGGAGAAAGACAGGTCCTTCGCGGAATTAGTGTTGGCAGCAGCGGATTGTTGCTTTTCGTAGGTGAGTTTCATCTGCTGATTCAGGCCGGCTATATTGTCCAACCGCAATTGTCCGCCATAACTAATGTCGCCGTCGGCGTTTCTATTCACGAACGGAAGGGGTAAAAAATAATACTTTTCTTCCACCGCTACCTGGAGAATCTTTCCCCCGTCTGCCGGCAATAATTCCGCCTTCACTTCTTTAAAAAGACCCAGGTCCATAATCGCCTGGCGCGATGTTTCAATCCGCCCGGGATCAGCCGGATCGCCGATATGCACCACCATTTCCCGCCGCATGACCTGCGCCTGGGTTACGGTATTGCCGACGAAACGGATATCGATAATTTTCTCTTGGACAATTTCCTCTTGGGCCAAAGCAAGAGCGGAAAAAAAGAACAGGCTCCAGGTAAAATTCTTAGCGAAGAATCCTCGGCCTGGGCATAGAACTAGACGACGTAGCAGTATCAGTAAGCCAAGCAAATTATTCCTTGCAAGTGCCCGCTACTTCTTTTGCGGATAATGGCGCAGTGTTTTACCGATGTAAATCTGACGCGGCCGGTCGATTCCGTGTTCCGTATCTTGATGCAGCTCCAACCATTGGCTGACCCAGCCAATGGTGCGCGCCACCGCAAAAATGGCGGTAAACATCTTGCTTGGCAATCCCATCGCGCGCAGGAGTACGCCGGAATAGAAATCGACATTGGGATAGAGCTTACGCTCGATAAAATAGTCATCCTGGAGCGCGATTCTCTCCAGCTCCAAGGCAATTTCCATCAAGGGATCATTCTCCAGACCCAGGTGTTTCAGAACTTGTTTCGCGCTTTGCTGAATTACGCGTGCGCGCGGGTCGAAGTTCTTATAAATGCGGTGGCCGAACCCCATCAAGCGGAAAGGATCATTCTTATCTTTCGCGCGCGCAATGACCTTGGGAATATTTTCCGGTTTTTCGATCTCAATCAGCATCTTCAGCACTTCTTCATTCGCGCCGCCATGGGCCGGGCCCCAAAGACTGGCGATACCGGCGGCGATGCAGGCGAACGGATTAGCGCCGGAGGAGGCCGCTATGCGCACGGTGGAAGTAGAGGCATTTTGCTCATGGTCGGCGTGCAGCACGAGCATTCGCTCCATGGCGCGCGCCAATATTGGATCGACGACATATTCTTGATTGGGCGCGCCGAACAACATTTGCATGAAATTGCTGGCATAATCTAAATCGTTGCGGGGATAACGATGAGGCCGCCCGATGCTATACGTGTAACTGGCCGCCGCGATGGTTGGCATTTTAGCCACCAGCCGAATCGCGGCATTGACGCGCTGTTTAGTATCCTGAAAATCGATATTGACGTGGTAAAACGCGGATAAGGCACCCACCACGCCCACCATAATCGCCATCGGATGGGCGTCCCGCCGGAACCCGCGATAGAAGCTGATCACCTGCTCATGCAGTAAGTTATGAAAATTAATTGTCTCCCGGAAATTAGCCAGCTCGTTTTTGTTCGGCAGCTCGCCGTACATCAGCAAATAAGCCACTTCTATGAAAGTGCTTTTCTCGGCCAATTCCTCAATGGGATAGCCGCGGTAGAGCAATACTCCCGTGTCGCCGTCGACGAACGTAATCGCGCTTTTACAGGAAGCGGTGGCGCGAAAACCGGGGTCGAACGTCAATAATTTGTGCCGCGCGTATAAACTTTGGATGTCAACCGCTTGCGGGCCGAGCGTTCCCTCCAGCACCGGCAAACTGCCCTCGGTCGGAACGTTAGCGGCGGTTATATTGACATATTTACTGGTCATTTTTTATTTTCCCATTCAAACAAGTTAAGTTGATCAATTAATTTAGCAGGGTGCTGAAAAACTCGTTTTTCAGCACCCTGCAGCGGCCGCTCTCGCGCCTCCCTGTGCTACCGCGGCACTAGGGCTTCCTGCCCGTCGCGGTATAGGGGCGAGGCGGAATTAGAGGAAGGTCCGGTGGACCTTCCTCCCGCCGAGCGGGCCGGCCACGGAAGGCCGGCCCTGGCTTTCAAGCGCAGCAGGAAAGCGCAGCGCAGAAAGTACCGCCATTTTTGCTTGACGCATCCCTGCGCCAAGCCCCTACGGGGCTGACGCGAAAATCCGCTCCCGGCGGATTTTTCAAACACGCTAAGTGTTTGAAAAATGAAGCAAAGCAAAAACCATGCTGTGCAGGATGCACGAATGCCG
>DATGVQ010000159.1:0-67928 GCA_035300145.1 Acidiferrobacterales bacterium
TGATTAAAAATGTTCAACGCGATCGGCACCTCGCCGGAGGCGACGTTCTCCGCGATGAGGTGGTGGCCGGTATAGATCAATGGCTTCATCTCCGCCAATTTCCTAAAATAGGCCAATCCGTTTTTCTCTCCCATATTCTTCGCGACCGCGGCGAACCACTCGACCGACACGCGTTCGATGGCGAGCTTGCCGCGCCACTTGGGGTTCAACAAATCCTCATAGGACTTCGGCACCTCGTCCGGCTTGACCAGCCCGGTGTTGTAGGCCATGACATAGAAATTAAAACGATCGGCCACATAGTGTTTGTGCTTGGGAAAAACCTGCGGAGGAAGGTCCTTAAAGGCCGGACTATAAAACTCCTCGAATATTTTTTCCCGATACAACATTTCCATATGCGCGCCGTCGGTTTCCACCGCATCGACCTCATGCCGCCCGGCGCGCGCCTCCGCAAGCACGCGCTCAACGATCTTGTCTTGCGCGGCGCGCCAAAACTTGACCTTAATGCCGTATTTCTTTTCGAATGCCGCAATCAGCGGCCCGGAGTCTCTCAAAACCGTTGACATATAGACGGTCAAGGCCGCTTCTTTTTTCGCATTCGCGATCAGCTTTTGATCGCGATCCGGCCCCCGATACAGATAGAAGTCGCGCGCGGCCGCCTTTTGCTGTTCTTTTCCACACCCCGAAAGCAATACAGTGCCCGCCAATAACACCATCAGCAGAGCTTGCGCTCGCCCCCTCCGGCACTGGGCACTGCGCTGGAACAAACCCATGGTTTTTCCCCCCTTTTGGTCGACGGCCGCGGTAATGAGCCCATGGCCGTTAGCGTAAACTCGCCGCTCATGGCGACAGGATGACAAAAAATTCTCCCATTGATTCCTGCCCTAAATCTAAAATTAACGGTTTTCGCTGAAAACGAACGGGCGCGGATTGTTGCGCCGGTGGAATGGGATCGTAAATGCTGGAATCAGCAATTAACCACGCACCGGGACATCGCCACCATCATTGTTCTGTTCCGGCGGCATCAAGAAGATAAACAAATTAGCAATGACGATAGTCGCGGCCAAGAAATAGAACGCGGCAAGCAAGCCGTAGGCATCGGCAATCACCCCGCCTATCACCGGCGAGACGGCGGAGCCCAGTGCTTGCACGCCGAATAGCACCCCGATGCTGGTTCCGCCCATATTCTTCGGTGTGGTCTCCAGCAACCACGCCTGCAACACCGGGCGTATAGCATAGAGGAAGAAGCCGAGGAACGCGATAAACACAATAAATGCAAACGACTTGCCGGCAAAAATCATGAATAGTAAAACCACGGCGGTCATCGCCATGCTAGCCATAAGAATCTTTCTGCGCCCCATCTTGTCGGACAAATATCCGGAAATAGGCGAGGCGGCGAAGCCCGCGGCCTGCATCACAAACATGCCTATACCCACCCATAGCAGCGAATAATGCATCTCATAAGCCAAATATAACGGCAGAAAAGTCAGCAGCGCATTTTGCGTCATGGCGCGGAATCCGGAGCTTGCGGCAAGCAGGATCAGATTTTTATTTTTAAACAGCGCGCCCAAGCCCTGAAAATATTCGCTTATCGATTGTCCCTCTTTCACGTTGTCCCGTGATTTAGACTTGCCTGCACCCGCTTTTCCTGAAAGTTGCAGCGCGCCAAGGAAAACTAAAATCAAGACCGCCATTACCATGCCCGGTATGACGTTAAGCACCACAATTTGTCGCCAGGTGAAAACCGCTAGCAGCGTGCCGATCGCCAACGGCGCCAGCGCCTCGCCGACATTGCCGCCCATGCCATGCAGGGATAAAACAAAACCCTTCCGATCAGGAAAGCGCTGCGCCAGGGTGGGGATCGCGGACGGATGCCACAGGTTATTTCCTATACCGACCAATGAAACACAAAGCAGCAATATCCAATAAGTGTGCGTGAACGACATCAGCAAATAAGGAAATCCTATCCAAAATAAAGACAGCGCCATGAGCAACCCTTTCCTGCCGACGGTGTCGACCAGCATCCCGCCGGGAATATTGGAAATCGCGCCGGCAAGGTATTGGCACGTCATGATGAAGCCGATTTGGCTGTAACTTAAGCCCAGCTCTTTACCGATCAAAGGCAGCAGAAGATAAAAAGTCGCCGGATACCAGTGCGTTAGCATATGACCAAGGCTGATCAACCACATGTCTTTTAAAGATTTACTTTGTTTCGCCTCTAGCGTCGCGACGGTGGTGGACATGCAAAATTTACCTCGGTTTGATGAGTTCGTTCTTGAATAATATCAGCTCACTGTACTACCTTCCAGTTTCCGCTGGCGGGTAGAGATGAAATGAGTTCTGCTCGCACTGACAAAAGCTTAGTTTTTAACGTAGGCGCGCAAGGTTAAGCGTGCGCGAAGATCGCGCAATGCGTCCGGCTTCACCCCATCCTTCAGGATGACCAGATTAATGGGCAATAACCGGCCGGGACAACGCAGGCACAGGATCACCACCCAGGGATGCACAAAACTGGAAATGAGCCGGCACCGCGACCAGCGCTTATCTTTCTTCCATTGCACGGCGTATTGTCCTTCCGACTCCTCCAAACCGATCACGGCCGCGTCCACATTGCGCAAGGCATGGAGGGAAATGGAATAATAACCACTGAGCGCGATGGCGATATCTAAACCGGCTTGCAAAAACCAGGCTAACTGGGCAAGCACGACGCTCAATAGCGCCCCGGCATGGATAAAAAGCAGCATCACCAGCAAGGTTGGTGATTCATGCAAATCAAGGCCGAGCTTGTTAGCGAAGCTTGCTGACAAGGTCCCTCAATTCCGGATCGGAAATTTCCTGTTTGTCCGGCTCTGTCCCGGCATCTGCGCTCCCCCGGGTCAGCCATTGCAGTAAGGTCGGGTCCGGCAGTTGCAGCAAGCGGGCAAACGCATTTTGTTCGGCCTCGCTGAGAGCGGCATAATGCCGTTCGAGAAAGTCATTGAGAATTAAATCCAATTCCAATTGCCCCCGGCGGCATTGCCATCTTAGCCGATTGAATTTTTGTCCTGGGTTATCATCGAAAGACATGGGGCTCAGTATATTCCTATGCCAAAAATTCGCTATGATGTTAGTCTTAAGTAAAGGAGTAATTTATGCAAAATGAATGGCAACGCTTTCTTACTCAGGCCGGCGCTATTATTGAAACCGGCGAGGTGCGGCATTTCGGTCATCCGCAAGCGGAGACGAAAACCGCCGCCGGCAAGAATGTCATTGCCGACTTATCGCATTTCTCGCTGATCCGGGCGCATGGTAGGGACGCGGAAATCTTTCTGCAAGCGCAACTTAGCAACGACATCAAATCGCTGAACCAGACAAGCCGGCTGGCCGCTTATTGTAATGCGCAGGGGCGCATGTTAGCGATTTTCCGTGTTCTTAAATCCGCTGACAATTTTCTTTTACAACTTCATAGCTCGCTGCGGGAATCCATCCTCAAGCGCCTGAAGATGTTTGTGTTGCGCGCCCAAGTCGCGCTGGAAAGCGCAGACGAGGAGTTGGCCCGTATCGGCCTATCGGGACCGGACACGCCTCGGTTACTGCAAGATCTGTCGTTAGCGCCGCCGGAAAAAACCGATGATTGCCGCGCTCATAATGGCTTAACGCTATTACGCTTGCCGGGAATATCCCCCCGTTTCGAGATTATCGGCGCCTACCCGGCCATCGAGGACCTGTGGCGGCGCCTAAAGCCTCTCACGCCGGTGGGCGCACCTGCCTGGGCATGGCTCGATATCATGGCCGGCATTCCCACGCTGTTCCCGCCGACGATGGAGGCGTTTGTGCCGCAAATGGCCAATCTCGATCTCATCGGCGGGATCAGTTTTGAAAAAGGTTGCTATCCCGGACAGGAAATCGTCGCCCGCACCCATTATCGAGGCAGGCTCAAACAACGCATGTACCGCGGCCACATCCAAGACCCGGTGCAGCCACAACCCGGCGAATCCCTATACGCCCCCAATCTACCGGGGCAAAGCGCCGGCACCATCGTAGACGCGCAACCATCCCCGCAAGGCGGTTACGATCTGCTTGCTATTATTCAAATCAGTAGCGCGGAACAAGGAGAGCTCCATCTTGAAAACCTAGAAGGGACGCGGGTGGAGATCCTGGATTTGCCCTATCCGGTGGCGGCAGCCGAGGCCCAGCGGCACCCGGTTTAAAAAACTTTACTTTTTGGATTTTGGTTTTTCAGTCTGGGCGTCGGTCGTCTGAAAAAAGGTTTCGCCTTTTTTTACCATACCGAGTTCTGAGCGCGCGCGCTCCTCGATCGCCGTCAAGCCATTCTTAAGATCAAGCACCTCTGCCTCAAGCGCGGCATTATGTTCGCGCAGCCGCGCATTTTCCGCCTTTTGCGCGGCGATCTCGCGTTCCAACCGCCACAAGGTGATAACGCTGCTGTTCCCAAACCATAACGGATATTGGAGCAAAAGTAACAGGACCAGCAGAACATAAGACGCGATTTTCACAACATTAAATTAATCCTTAAGCGCATAACAGGGGAAACGCTTTGCGGCCGGCATAATCCGCATTGCCCTGCTCGGCCTCGGCAATACGTAACAACTGGTTATATTTGGCGACACGATCCGAGCGCGAAACCGACCCGGTCTTAATCTGGCCGGCGCCGGTCGCCACCGCCAGATCGGCGATGACGGTATCCTCGGTCTCGCCGGAACGATGCGAGAGCACCGCGGTATACCCCGCCTTTTTCGCCATGGCGATGGCCGTCAAGGTTTCCGTCAGGGTGCCGATTTGGTTGAGCTTGATCAGGATGGAGTTGGCGATGCCTTGCTTGATGCCGCGCTGCAGGGTCGCGGTATTGGTGACAAACAAATCATCGCCCACCAACTGCACCTGCTTGCCCAACTGTTTGGTCAATAACGCCCAGCCGTCCCAGTCATTTTGGTCCATGCCGTCTTCGATGGTGATGATCGGGTATTTCTTTACCCAAGCAGCGAGGATGTCGGCGAATTCCCGTGCGCTTAAACTTTTTTTCTCGGAAGCAAGCACGTATTTGCCGTTTTGGTAAAACTCGGAACTGGCGGCATCCAAGCCAAGATAAATATCTTTGCCGGGCGCATAACCGGCGGCGGTAATGCTTTCGAGTATGACCTGGATCGCCGACTCGTTCGATGGGAGATCGGGCGCAAACCCGCCTTCATCGCCGACCGCGGTATTCAATTTCCGCCCCTGCAGAACTTTCTTTAACGCATGAAACACCTCGGCGCCATAGCGCAATGCCTCGGCAAAACTCGGCGCGCCGACCGGTAGAATCATGAATTCCTGCAGGTCGACATTATTATCCGCATGCACACCACCGTTGATGATATTCATCATCGGCACCGGCAGGATAAACCGCCCGTTGCCGCCCAAATAGCGATACAGCGGCAGGCCGGCCTGCGCTGCCGCGGCGCGCGCCGTGGCCAACGACACGGCGAGGATGGCATTGGCGCCCAATCGGTTCTTATTCGCCGTGCCATCCAAATCGATCATCACTTGGTCGATGCTCGCCTGCTCGCGCGCATCCCGGCCTAAAAGCGTGGCGCGGATTTCCGTATTCACATGTTCACACGCCTTGAGCACCCCCTTGCCGCCATACCGGCGCTTATCGCCGTCACGCAGCTCCACCGCTTCACGCTCGCCAGTCGAGGCGCCGGAAGGCACGGCGGCGCGTCCCATCACCCCGGATTTCAATTTAACATCGGCTTCCACCGTTGGATTGCCGCGGGAGTCCATAATTTCACGCGCATGCACATCGATAATTATGGTCATCGTTCTTTGCCTGAATAAAACTGATTAAAGAAGGAATTATTCCGATCTAAGTAACAGTGGTCTCAATAAAACCGTCGCGTTTGACACACGCGTCCAATTGCTTGAGCGTCGACAAGAGATCCTTCATCCGCCCGAGCGGCCAGGCGTTCGGTCCGTCACTTAACGCCTGCTCCGGACGGGGGTGGGTTTCCATAAATAGACCGGCGATGCCGGCGGCGATCGCCGCGCGCGCCAACACCGGCACGTGCTCGCGGCTCCCGCCGGAGCGCGTCCCTTGGCCGCCCGGCAATTGCACCGAATGGGTGGCGTCAAACACCACCGGACAACCGGTCTCGCGCATGATCGCCAGCGCACGCATGTCTGAAATCAGGTTGTTATAACCGAACGAAACGCCGCGCTCGCACACCATAATGCGGCCCTTGCCACCAGCGGCATTGGCCTTGTTCACGACATTTTTCATTTCGCCGGGGGAGAGAAACTGGCCTTTTTTGATATTGACCGGTTTGCCGCAAGCGGCGACGGCATTGATAAAATCCGTTTGCCGGCAGAGAAACGCCGGCGTCTGCAGCACATCCACGACCGACGCTACCGCGTCGATCTCCGCGATTTCATGCACGTCGGTTAGGACCGGCACGCCAATCACGTTCCTTACTTCCTGGAGAATGGCGAGACCTGCCTCCATGCCAAGCCCGCGGAACGAAGCGTGGGAGCTGCGATTGGCTTTGTCGAAAGAAGATTTGTAAATAAACGGAATGCCGAGTTCGGCGGTGATTTGCTTAAGCTCTCCGGCGGTGTCTAATGCCAGCTGTTTTGATTCGATAACACACGGCCCGGCGATGAGGAAAAACGGCCGCTCCAGACCGATGTCGAAACCACACAATTTCATCGCGCGATGGCCTGCTGATACTTCGCTCCCTGAGCGCGCGCCGTCTGAATATAGCTATTAAATAAAGGATGGCCATCGCGCGGCGTGGAAGTGAATTCCGGATGGAACTGCACGCCGATAAACCAAGGATGATCGGCCAGCTCGATAATCTCGACGAGGTCGTCTGCCACAGAAGTACCAGAAATAATCAGGCCATGCTTTTCCAACTCCGCCCGGTATCTATTATTAAATTCGTAACGATGTCGGTGGCGCTCGGTAATGACCTCCCGGCCATAAATGGCGCGGGCATGGGTGCCCGCTTTCAATTTACATTGCTGCGCGCCTAAACGCATACTGCCGCCGAGATTACTATGATTGCTGCGCTGCTCGAGGGTGCCGTCTGGATTCATCCATTCGGTAATCAGCGCGATCACGGGATCGGGTGTTTGTGGATTAAATTCGGTGCTATGCGCCTGTTTCAGCGAGGCAGCGTAACGCGCGAACTCGATCACGGCGACCTGCATGCCGAGACAGATACCGAGGTAAGGGATTTTGTTCAGGCGCGCGAACTGAACCGCTTTGATTTTGCCTTCGATGCCGCGCTCGCCAAAGCCGCCGGGCACGAGAATACCGTCGACGCCGCTTAAGGATGCGCTGCCGTCCCGCTCAATCGCTTCGGAATCAATATATTGAATCTTAACCTCGGTGCGGGTATGAATGCCGGCGTGAATCAAGGCCTCCGACAAAGACTTGTACGATTCCGTCAGATGCACGTATTTACCGACGATGGCGATTTTAACCGCGCCGGTCGGATGCTCTTTCGCCTGCACGACTTTTTCCCACTCGCTGAGATCAGCGGGCGGCGCCTGCAAGCGTAATTTTTCCAGCACAATGTCGTCCAACCCCTGCCGATGCAACAGCCCGGGGATCTTGTAAATATTGTCCACGTCCACGGCTGAAATTACTGCTTTGGGGGCGACATTGGTAAACAAGGCGATTTTACGCCGTTCCTCTTCCGGCAGCAGGCGATCGGCGCGGCACAGCAAGACATCCGGCTGGATACCGATGCCGCGCAGCTCTTTTACTGAATGCTGGGTGGGCTTGGTTTTAATTTCGCCGGCGGCAGTGATGTAAGGCACCAACGTCAAATGCATGTACACCACATTCTCCGGCCCCAGCTCCACGCCCATCTGGCGTATCGCCTCTAAAAACGGCAGCGACTCGATATCGCCGACGGTGCCGCCGATTTCCACCATCGCCACATCGCTGCCTTCCGCGCCCTGCCTGATGCAGCGCTTGATCTCGTCGGTGATATGCGGAATGACCTGCACCGTGCCGCCTAAATAATCGCCACGGCGCTCCTTGCGTATCACATTTTCATAGATCCGGCCGGTGGTGAAATTATTGTGCTTGCCCATGGTGGTGCGCACAAACCGCTCATAATGGCCCAAATCCAGGTCGGTTTCAGCGCCGTCTTCGGTGACAAACACCTCGCCGTGTTGATAAGGGCTCATCGTGCCGGGGTCGACATTAATATAGGGGTCAAGCTTAAGTAGCGTGAGCTTAAGACCGCGGGCCTCGAGGATGGCGGCGAGGGAAGCGGAGGCAATACCTTTGCCTAAGGAAGACACCACACCGCCGGTGATAAAGATAAATTTGGTCATTATGGCCCGTTTTGATCGGTTCGGGGACCGAACCTTAAACGGAACAACAAGCTACCAGATGGAAGCATTTTACTCAATAACCTGGCGGCAAAATTTAACCCGATCGGAGTTTATCAAGCACCAGCACCCACCCCGCCTCCTGCGGCCGCGCCTGATACGGCTCACACACCCATAAATCCCCGACCGCCGCCAATTCTTCGCCTACATATAGTAACGGGATGCGCGCGCGTTGCCAGGGCGGCATCCCGCGCTCCTGAAGTAACTTTTTTAACTTATGGTGATGCGCGCGCCCCGGCAAACGGCAGCTTTCCCCGCCCCGGCGCAGCCGCACCTGCAACCGCCGCCCGGCGACTTTGTCCTGGGACAGGCCCTTGCCGACCGCGGAAACGGCGCTGAGACGATAACCGATGGCAGGCAATGGCAACGCGGCGGATAAATTCCAGGCAATATCCAACTCTGGAATCTCGCATAGTGCAGGCGTGGCATACAGCACATCGCGGTAACGATGAATTTCCACGCCCGGCCATTGGATCAAGGCATGGCGGGTTTTCGGCAAGTGGAATAATTGCTTAATAATTTGCTCCAGATGCAGGCTGCTCGGCGGCAGGAATGCCTGTGCGCGCAGCCAATAGCGGATGACATTGTGCAATCTGGACGGAGAAAGCCGGAGTGCAGCCGGGATAGATAACCCATCGCCATCAGCCCGGCAATGCGCTAAATCGGCGGCGCCGATTTCATTTAACAGCGCGGCGGCATCGGCGGCATGCGCCGCGGTGCGCGCCAATACCTTCGCCGCCTGCGGCCATTGCGCGCGAATTAAAGGCAAGACCTGGTGGCGGATAAAATTACGCGCATAGCGCCCGTCCTCATTACTGGCATCCTCAATCCAGTGCAGATTATTTAAGCGGGCATATGCCTCTAACGCGCGGCGGGGAAACGCAAGCAGCGGGCGCGCCAGGCGCCCGGCGCCGAAATCGGTAATCGCCGGCATCGCCGCCAGCCCCTGCACGCCGGCGCCGCGGAACAATTGCAACAAAACGGTTTCCGCCTGATCGTCCTGATGATGCGCGGCCAGCAAGATATCGCCGCTGGCGATATAGGCGCGCAATTTGTCATAACGCGCCGTGCGCGCCGCGGCTTCCAAACCTTTTTCTCCATCTCGTTTGACCTGAATCGACTCCACAACACAAGGCACATCAAGTTGTGTACAAACCTGCTGACAGTGCCGCGCCCATGCGGGTGACATCGGTTGCAGCCCATGGTCAATATGCAATGCCGTCAACTGCAAGCGGACTTGCGCGCGCACTTGCACCAGCGCGTGCAATAGGACGTGCGAATCGAGGCCGCCGCTGAAAGCAAGTTTGAAATTGGCGCCGGGCTTAATGCCCAGATGCTCAAAGAGGATATGGCAAAGGGCGGATGGGGAAAAAACAGTTGAACTAGCGGGTTGCTGAAAAGGCATTTTTCGGCAACCTGCCAGGCGCCGCAGGCTGAGGCGCGAAGCGCCGAACGGGCGCACAAGGAAGTGCGCCCCGGGCTTCCAAGCGCAGCGGGACCGCGTAGCGCCGGAAGGACTTTTCCAGCATCTTACGAGTCTTCCTCAAATTTGCCATATTGCATCAAGCGGGTATAGCGCCGTTGGAGTAATCGATCCAACGGGATTGTAGATAAACCATTAAGCGCGGAGATCAATGCGCCTTTGAGCGTTTTTGCCATCGCATCAACATCCCGGTGTGCGCCGCCCAGCGGCTCCGGCACGATCTCATCGATTAACCCGAGCTTGCTTAAACTCTCCGCCGTGATACCCATGGCTTCCGCCGCCACACTGGCCTTAGTCGCGCTTTTCCAGAGTATGGAGGCGCATCCTTCCGGTGAGATTACCGAATAAGTGGCATACTGCAACATCAGCATGCGGTCGCAGACACCGATGGCCAACGCGCCGCCGGAGCCGCCTTCGCCGATGACTGTGCTGAGGATCGGCGTTTTAAGCGCGGCCATAACGTATAAATTGCGCGCGATCGCCTCGCTCTGCCCGCGTTCCTCCGCGCCCACGCCGGGATAAGCGCCGGGCGTATCGATAAACGTCAACACCGGGAGTTTAAAGCGCTCCGCGGTCTTCATTAAGCGCAACGCCTTGCGGTAACCTTCCGGGCGCGGCATGCCGAAATTGCGCCGGACTTTCTCGCGTGTATCGCGGCCTTTTTGGTGCCCGATTACCGCCACCGTTTTTTCTTCCAGGCGCGCGATACCGGCGACGATCGCGGGATCATCGGCAAACACCCGGTCGCCGTGCAATTCCTGAAAATCGGTAAAAATCCGTTCGATATAATCGAGCGTGTAAGGCCGCTGCGCATGCCGCGCGAGTTGCGCGATCTGCCAAGGAGTCAGCGAAGAAAAAATAGATTCGGTCAGCTTGCGGCTTTTTGCGCGCAGGCGATTTATCTCCTCATTAATATTAATTTCGCCGCTGGAGCCAAGATAGTGTAATGATTCGATTTTGGCTTCCAAATCGGCGATGGACCGCTCGAATTCTAAGAAATTCTGATTCATATTTTCTATTAAATTGTTTGACGTCGGCGTTATTTCGCCCCTCACAAACCCCCTTTATGAGAAGTCCATGCCGCTTATAATGACAACGTTTTCGGCTTCCCAATGTATTGCTGGCTTTCGGCATAGATTAAACGTACATGCTCGTCGCCTGCAAGCCGGGATAATCGCTCAAGAATGATCGCCGTCGGATTAATCTTCCATTCTTCCCCCAAGGCGATCTCCACCTCGGCCGAGGCAGTGTGGTATTTGATATAAATGGGACACGAGCCGGGTGTTACCGGATGCAATATTTCCTTCAATTCGTGAATGAAGCCGTTGCCTGCAAGCGCGAAATCCAGGTCAATAACCAGACATTTAGCAAACGCCGCGCGCGCCTGATCCATATTATAGATCCGTTCGGCATTCATTTTAAATCCACCGGAATATTCATCCACACTCACATGCCCTTCCACCACCAATAGATTATCCTTGCCGAGCAGATCGCGATGGCGTGTATATAATTCGGAAAAAACCGCCAATTCCAAGCGGCCGCTGCGGTCATCCAACGTGACGAATGCCATTCTATCGCCGCGCCGCGTATTCATGGTGCGCATCGCGACCACCAGCCCTGCCACCACAACCGTGCGGTCGGCGGTCGGTTTCAAATCGACGATGCGGGTAGCAATTCGCGCCAACTCCGCTTCATAACGCTGAATTGGATGGCCGCTGAAATACAAACCGAGCGTCTCCTTCTCGCCCTCAAGACGCAGCTCTTCGCTCCACGCCGGCACCTCAAGGAATTGGTTTTCTGGGATGGTGTCATGCACTGCACCGAACAAATCCTCCTGGCCGGCGTTGCGATTTTTAGCGTGCTGATCGGCGGCGGCGAGCGCCTTGTCCAGCGACGCCATCATGGCCGCGCGATGCGGCCCCAGCGCATCGAGCGCCCCGGCGCGGATGAGCGACTCCAGTACCCGGCGGTTGACCTTGCGCGCGTCCACCCGCTTGCATAAATCAAACAAATCTTTAAACGGCTGATCGCCGCGGCCCGGCTCGGCCTGGGCTTTATTTCTGACTGCCAAAATCGCCTCGATCGCCGAGAGACCTAAGCCTTTAATCGCGCCTAATCCATAGAGGATGGTGTTGTCATCCAGCGGAACAAAGGCATATTCACAGCGGTTAATATCGGGAGACAGAATTTTCAATTGCATGTCGCGGCACTCGGCAATCATGGTCACCACCTTGTCGGTATGATCCATATCGGCGGACAGCACCGCCGCCATAAACGCCGCCGGATAATGCGCCTTAAGCCAGGCGGTTTGATAAGCGATCAGCGCGTACGCGGCGGAATGCGAACGATTGAATCCATAGCCGGCGAACTTTTCAATCAAATCGAAAATATGCGTAGCGAGTTTTGCGCTGTAACCGCGCGCTTCCGCGCCTTTGATGAATCCTTCGCGCTGTTGCGCCATCTCTTCCGGCTTCTTCTTGCCCATCGCGCGACGCAGAAGATCGGCCTTGCCGAGCGTGTACCCCGCCAACACCTGCGCGATCTGCATCGCCTGCTCTTGATACAAGATCACGCCGTAAGTGGACTTCAATATCGGCTCCAGCACCGGATGCGAATATTCCACTTTGATGCGTTTGTGTTTGCGGTTGATAAAATCATCCACCATGCCGGACTGCAACGGGCCCGGGCGGAATAACGCCACCAGCGCCACGATCTCTTCGAACGTATCCGGCTGCAGGCGTTGAATCAAATCCTTTATGCCGCGCGATTCCAGTTGGAATAACGCGGTGGTGCGGCAGGATTTTAGCCAGGCGTAAGTCGCGGGATCGTCGATCGGCAGGTGCTCGATGACCAGGGGAGGCTCATTATGGGCGGCGCGCTGCGCGTTAATCGTCTTCACCGCCTTATCGATGATAGTTAAGGTACGCAGGCCCAGAAAGTCGAACTTCACCAGTCCCAGCGCTTCCACATCGTCTTTATCCAACTGGGTGACGAGTTGCTTGCCGCCTTGTTCGCAATAAAGCGGCATGAAATCAGTCAGCGCCGATGGCGCAATCACCACGCCGCCGGCGTGCTTGCCGGCATTGCGCGCCAGGCCCTCCAAGGCGCGCGCGGTGTCCAACAACACCCGCACCTCTTCCTCCTGTTCATAGCGTTCGCGTAGCGCCGGCTCTTGCGCCAGCGCCTTATCCAACGTCATGCCGATTTCAAACGGAATTAATTTCGCAATCTTGTCGACATAACCATAGGGATGATCGAGCACGCGGCCGACGTCGCGTATCACTGCCTTCGCCGCCATGCTGCCGTAGGTGATGATCTGGGAGACTTTATCCTGGCCATAGCGCTGCGTGACGTACTCGATCACACGGTCGCGGCCTTCCATACAAAAGTCAATATCAAAGTCCGGCAGCGACACGCGCTCAGGATTAAGAAACCGCTCAAACAGCAGGTCATATTGGATCGGATCGAGCTCCGTGATCCCCAATGCGTAAGCCACCAACGAACCGGCGCCCGATCCACGTCCGGGTCCCACCGGCACGCCATTGTTTTTTGCCCACAAAATAAAATCGGCCACGATTAAAAAGTAGCCGGGAAATCCCATTTTGATGATTACATCCAATTCATTGCCGAGCCGTTCCTGGTAAAGGCTTTGTTTGGCCGCGCGGATTTGTTCCGGCAATAATGCCAGACGCTTTTCCAAACCAAGCTGCGCCTCACGACGCAACACCATATCGACCGTCATTCCCGCCGGTATTGGAAAATCCGGCAAGAAATAACGATCGAATTCCAGGCGGAAATTGCAGCGCTTGGCGATCTCTAACGTATTCTCCAACGCCTCCGGCATATCCTGGAACAGCGCCGCCATTTCTTCACCGCTGCGGAAATACTGCTGCGGGGTATAACGCTTCGGCCGGCGGCTATCCGTCAGCACGCGGCCGTCTTGAATGCACACCCTGACCTCATGCGCCTCAAAATCAGCGCTTTTTAGGAAATGCACATGATTGGTCGCCACCACCGGCAGCCGCATGCGCTCAGCCAGGCGTATGGCGGCATGATTGTAATCTTCTTGGAACGGTTGGCCGGTGCGCTGCACCTCGATATAAAAGCGCTGCGGAAATACCCGGGCATACTCCAGGGCGAGCTGTTCCGCCAGCGCCAGGTTACCGGACAACAAGGCCTGGCCGAGATCGCCTTGCTGGGCGCCGGACAACGCAATCAAACCCTCCGCTTGCGCCGCCAACCAGGTCTTGTCGATGCAGGGCTTACCCGAATGCTGGCCCTCGGTATAAGCGCGCGTGATCAAGCGGCTTAAATTGCGGTAGCCCTGGGAATTTTGGCACAGTAACACCAATCGGTGAGGTTTGTAGTGATCGCCGGCGTTATCCAGCCACGCATCGGCGCCGATAATCGGTTTAATCCCAGCCGCCACTGCCTGCTGATAAAACTTTACCATGGCAAAGAGATTACTGAGGTCAGTGACCGCCACCGCCGGCATGCCCATGTGGGCGGCGCTTTCGACCAGATCCTCAATACGGACAATGCCGTCGGCTAGCGAAAATTCCGAATGAACCCGGAGATGGACAAAGGATGTGCTCACGGGCGCTATTTCACCGCAAAACAGATGCTCAGGGAAGCGGTTTGATCAGTTAATTGTTGGAGATCAATAAAACTCCAAGAGCGGCTTATAAGTTATTAATTATAAAAACTATTACTGCCCAGACTTGGATTTTTGGCAGCCATTCCAGCAGCGCGCCTCCTTGCAGTATCTCAATTTGAGATATATACTCCAATTATGCATATAATAACAAGAAAGCGATTAATCGACTTTGCCAAGAAACATCGGGATGCGGAGGGAGCCCTAAACATCTGGTATGCGCTAGCGGCAAAGAATGATTTTCGTTCTTTTATGGAGCTCAGGAAGGTGTTTTCTTCCGCCGACCAAGTAGGAAAGTTTACCGTGTTCAATATTGGCGGCAATAAATATCGGTTGATTGCGGCGATTCACTACAATCGGAAGAAGATTTATATACGGCACATATTAACTCATGCCGAATACGATTCAAACAAGTGGAAGGAGTAGTTTATGTTGGCAAAATACATTGAAGATGCAAACAAAGAGTATCGCAAAATCCGCGCTGCAATCCCGCTTGGGGTTTTGCGTTCAAAAAAGGAGTACCAAAAGGCGGTCCAAACGCTCGATGATATCCTGGATGAGATCGGCGAAGAAGAGACGCATCCGTTAGCGGAGTTGGCCGATGCGCTAAGTGTTTTTATTGAGAACTACGAAAATACTCATCTGGATATTCCTCAGGCTTCGCCCTCCGAAGTATTGAAATTTCTCATCGAGGAGCATGGGCTTAAGCAGGCGGATTTGGTAGAGATCGGCAGCCAAGGCGTGGTATCAGAAGTATTAGCCGGTAAACGCGAGCTTAATACCCGGCAAATTAAACGGCTTTCAGAACGGTTCGGGGTATCGCCGGCAGTATTTTTATAACAGGGTGCCGCTGATCCCTCCCTGCTTTTCAAACAAAAAACTTTAAACCAAAAAAGTACCTTCCCGCGAAGCTTTACCGATATTGAGCAGGCCGATTGGCACCGGCTTGCTCACATCGCTGATGAAGGAGTGAAAACCGCTAAGCCGCTGATGGCAACGGCCTGGCCCGAAAGTAGGATGCGCCGCCGGAGGAGATCGCATAAGTTGCTGAAAAATAGATCTGGACATGATTTCCTATTTAACGGCGCCCCCTCTCGAACTCCCCCCTCGATTCGAAAGCGCAGAGGGAAAAATGACGGTGATAGCCATGCGCGATCCACGGGGGCTGGCAGAATTTATACCCGCGTGGGAGGACCTGGCCGCCCACGCCGTCGAACTCAACGTCTTTTACGAGCCCTGGATGTTACTACCCGCGGTGCAGGCGTTCGGCCGCGACCGGAATTTAACTTTCATCTTCGTTTTCCGTAATGAGCGCAAGGGGGACCGCGCGGCCCTGTGCGGTTTTTTCCCGCTGGAACAAAAATACGGATACAAAGGCCTGCCGATCAACTCTCTCGGATTATGGAAATATATCCACTGTTTTCTATGCACACCCTTGGTGCGCGCGCGCTACGCCGCCGAATGCCTGGACGCCTTCTTTGATTGGCTGGCGGCGGCCGCGCCCGACCACTCGCTGCTGGAATTGGCCCATATCGGCGGACAAGGTCCGTTTCAGCAATTGCTGGTCGAACGCTGCCAACGGCGCGGGCTTTTAAGCCTGACGACCGGCGGCGAGATGCGCGCGCTTTTCCGGCCGGGGACCGACGGCGACGCCTATATACAGGCGGCGCTGTCGACCAAGCGGCGCAAGGAGTTGCGGCGTCTGGAGAAACGGATGTTGGATCAAGGGCGATTGGAATACCTGCGTTTGCAGCCGGACGGGAACGTTGATCACTGGGTCAGGACGTTTATCGGGTTGGAGGCGGCGGGGTGGAAGGGACGCGCCAACACCGCCCTGGCCTGCAATCAGACCGAACGCGACTTTTTCGCCACCATCGTTAAAGAGGCGTTCCGGCGCGGCCGGCTGATGATGCTGGCGGTGCACCTCGACCATCGGCCGGTGGCGCAGAAGTGCAATTTATTGGCGGGCACCGGCGGGTTCGCGTTTAAAATCGCATTCGACGAGAGCTACGCCCGCTACTCTCCAGGAGTATTGCTGGAACTAAAAAACATCCACTACCTGCATGAGCGCCGCGAGCTGCAATGGATGGATTCGTGCGCGGAATCGAATCATTCCATGATTGATCGCCTGTGGCCGGACCGCAGGCTCATCCAGCACCTGCTGGTGGCGACCGGCGCCCCCGGGGGGAAACTGGTTCTCCAACTGATTTCACGGCTGCGCTGGATGCAGCGCGCGGCGGTATCCATCCTGCCTCACTTTTTAAAGAAGGGAAACAAAAATGAATTCGACGACATTAAGCTATGAACGCCCGGGCTTTGCCCCAACAGAAGAACCCCGCACCGGGCCGTTGCTCGAAATCGACCCCCCGACCTTCCACGCGAACTTCAACCGTAAACCGTTTTTAATAAAACATCGCCTCGTCGCCGACGCCTTGTTTGCCCTGCCGCGCCTCATCGAGCTGGCCAAACGCCTGCCGCCGGCACTTATCGAATATAACGCCGGCGATATCCCGGTGAGCTTAAATCCGACATTGACGCCGCATACCGGACTTTCGCCGCAGGAAACCCTCCGGCGCATCGAGGAATGCCGCTCCTGGATGGTGCTGAAAAACATCGAACAGGACCCGCAATACGGCGCGTTGTTGCATCGTTGCCTGGATGAAATCCAGACTTACTCGGAGGCGCTCGACCCGCATATGCGCGGCCGCGAAGGCTTTATCTTCATCTCTTCGCCCGGTTCGATCACACCCTATCACCTCGATCCGGAGCACAACTTCCTGTTGCAGATCCGCGGCGCTAAAAGCGCGGCCTTGTTCGATCCCAGCGACCGCGCGCTGCTGTCGGAACAGGAGCTGGAACAGCGGGCCGCGGGCGTACACCGTAACCTGGTGTTTAAAGAGAGCTATCAAGCCAAGGCGGCGGTATTCGATTTAACGCCGGGCTATGGCCTGCATTTTCCGGTCACGGCGCCCCACTGGATCAAAAACGGAAACGAGGTGTCAGTGTCCTTCAGCATCACCTTCCGCACCCCGGCCACGGAGCGGCGCGCCATTATTCGGCGCGTAAACCACGATCTCCGGCGGATAGGATGGACCCCCACCCCGCCGGGGCAATCGGCGCTGCGCGACGCCGTCAAATATTACGGCTTCCGGGCCTTAAGACGCGCCGATTATTATTTGCGACGCAACCGGGCCACGCCGGCGAAAGGATATAAAAAGGCCGTGGCCGGCGAGGCGGAAGATTAGATTTTGGTGCTGATGGCCGGTTTTTTTAAACGGTCGAATTTTGCCGAATAGGCAGGTCGAAAGAACTGCCACTTAATTATCTCAACATCAATCTGCTAAGATAAATAAGAGCAGGGATGTGTCGTGGTGATGGTGGAGAAGAATGAAGAATAATAATCCCGCTACGCTGGCTAGTTTAGCAGGATATCGGCAAAAGTTCACGCCGCAGGTTCCCCCAGCCCCCCGGTGCATCTCGATCCCCAAGTACTCGAGTATCTCGCCGAGCGCGCCAAGGCCAAGGGTATTCCGTTGAACGAGCTCGTCAACTCTTTGCTCAAGAAGGACATCGCTCAAGAAGGACATCGAGTTGATTGAGGCGGGGAGATAATCCCGGGTTATAGCGCTTCGCGCCTAACCCAGGCTGCGCGCTAGGACTGCGTTGCGATCGATCCAGCGGCTAAAGCAGTTTCTGGTAGTCGCAGTTGAGAAGCTTCGCGAGCTTCTTGGCCGAGATCTTACCGATCGGGCGCTTGTTGTGTTCCATCTCGGAGAGATGGTGTTGCTGCGTGCCGGCCTTGGCCGCGAGCTCAGCTTGTGTCAGCTCAGCCCGCAGGCGATAGAGGCGCAGGTAATAACCTGGCGTGCGATAAGCGGCACCGTGACGCGCCTTCGCCTCGGCGTGCACAAGATCCGCCGGCACGCGCGCTTCATCGAGATAATCATCGAGCGCGGTACGGATCACGCGCTTTAAACGCGTGACGTTGACCTTATTCGACGGGGCGATACTCACGTCAGCCAGGGGATGATGGAGTTTCACGGCATGGCTCATCGGTATGCGTCCTTCCTGTGTCCTAGATAGAATACTTCAATCTCAAGCATCTGTTCGTTTATTACACGGTACCGCATGCGATAGCGGTACGTGAGCCGCACCCGATATTCGTTATTCCCGGTCTTGCGCACATCCCAGCCCATTGGCTTCGGGCCTTTAGCCTCGAGATCTTGAATCGCGGCGTCGGCCAGGTCCTGGATGGCGCTCGGCAGCTTTTTCAGCTGCTTGTAGGCTCGTCCGGTGAGGGTGACAGTCCAGGTGCTCATCTAGTCATATAGGATGGGTCAAGCGGCCGCTCCCGGCATCCGGCGTCCCGCGGCATTACCACTTCCCTGTACGGCACGGCCGTGCTTCCTGTACAGCAGAGCGTACCCATCAAATCTATGATTTTGTTGGGTTCGCCGGTCGCTCAAACACATCCATGTGTTTCGCGATGCACAGGGAAGTGCGAGTGTCGCGAGAGGCAGGATGCCGAGAGCGACCGACACTCGGGCTCCCGCCCAGCGCTACCGCGGCTTAACCCAACCTACATTGATCATGGTTAAAGACCGGACATTACTTATACATGGATCAATAGTTCTTAAGTATACCAGCCATTGGTATGTCCGGCTAGTCTGGTTTTCTTTCTTCTTCTGCTTCGACAGCAAAACGGTGAGCGCGTGGGGCGGAAAAGCGCAGCGCCTTCCGCCGCTTTACCCTCTTTCAGTTCGCCTGCCGGTAAATCCAACACCGTACCCGTCCAAGGTCGAATACGGAGGTTACGTCTATACTAAATCTCTTACCAGCACCCGGCGTACCGGCGCGAAGCTGCGGCGGTGGATGGCGCAAGCGCCGAGTTTTTCCAGCGCGCTGAGGTGGCCGGGGGTGCAGTAGCCCTTGTGGCGGGAAAAATCGTAGCCGGGAAAGTGGTGGTCCATGGCGCGCATCTCGGCGTCGCGCGCGACCTTGGCGAGAATCGAGGCGGCGGAAATCGCGGGCACGGTCTCATCGCCTTTAATAATGGTGCGCGCCCGGCAATGCAGGCGCGGGTCGTGGATGCCGTCCACCAACGCCAGCGTCGGCAGCGGCATCAGCGCGGCGACGGCGCGGCGCATGGCTAACAGGCCCGCTTGCAAAATATTGATGCGATCGATCTCATCCACTTCGGCGCGGCCCAATGCCCACGCGATGGCATGGGCTTTAATTTCCTCCGCCAGGATTTCGCGCGTTTCCGCCGGGAGTATTTTGGAATCGGCAAGACCGTGGATTTTAAAGCGGCGGTCTAAGATCACTGCGGCGGCGACGACCGGCCCGGCGAGCGGTCCAATGCCGACCTCATCTACGCCTGCAATAATAATCGGTCTCATATTCTCTTAGCTTATATCAACCTGTTTTGCGTGTTTTTTTAACGCGCGCGGTTTTTTGCAATAGGGCCACTACCGCTTCCGCCGCGCGCTCATCGGCATTGCACCGCAGCTGATCATGGATTTTCTGATACTCGTTGCGGATCAATTCTGCGCGCGCCGGATTGGATAAATAGTATTCGATAGTCTTCCCCAACTTTTGCGGCACCGCGTTTCTTTGCAAGAGCTCCGGCACCAGCTCCTGCCCGGCCAGATGATTAGGCATGGAATAAAGCTTCACTTGCGAAAACATTTTGATGAGCAGATGGCTGAAAAAAGATACTTTATAAGTAACCACCATCAGCCGCTTTAATAACGCGGCTTCTAACGCCGCGGTGCCGGAGGCCAGCAGCACGATATCCGACGCGGCCATGGCATCGTGCGAATGGCCGAACATCCGTGTCATCGGTAAATCCCAAGCGTCGTTCTTTTTGATGGCGTCTTCAAAAATAACCCGGGTTTGGCGATTAACGAAGGGGGCGATAAAGCTCAGTTGCTTATTGCGTGCGTACAACCATAGCGCTGTGCGGACGAACAGGCCGGCGTGCGCCTTCAGTTCGCTGGTACGGCTGCCCGGCAGCAAGGCGATTATAGTAGCGTCCAAACGCAGTTTGAGTTTCCGACGAAAGGCATCGCGGTCAGGCTCATCCGGAATTTGATCCGCCAAAGGATGGCCGACAAAGGTTACCGGCACTTGCTTCGCGCGATAATATTTCTCCTCGAAAGGAAATAGCACCAGAATGTGATCCACTGCCTGCCGGATCTTGCGTATGCGCCAACCGCGCCAGGCCCAGACCTGCGGGCTGACGTAATGCACCGTGGGGATGCCGGCTCGTTTTAATTTCTGCTCCAGGCCGAGATTGAATCCGGACGAGTCGATGCCGATAAAAAGATCGGGCGGATCGGATAAGAAATGCTTTAGCAGGCGGCGGCGTATGCCGCTGATTTCGAAATAGCGGCCGAACACTTCGGTAATACCCAAGACCGACAGCCGTTCCATCGGAAACAAGCTGCGGCAGCCCTGTGCGATCATTTCCGGACCGCCGATGCCCTCGCACTGAATATCGGGAATGCGTTCTTTTAGCGCCTTCAATAAACCGGCGCCTAATGCATCCCCGGAAACTTCACCGGCGACCACAGCGATGCGTACGGGAGGAAGCGATTGCATGGCGTTATCGGATGATGCCGCGCCGGGCTTGTTTGACAAATTCCGCCAGATGCGCGACCTCCGCACAATCCGCCTGCATCTGCGTCAATGCTTGAATCGCCTCTTCCAATTTAAATCCCGACTTATAGAGAATTTTGTAGGCGCGCCGCAAGGCATTCATGGTCTCGACCGAGAACCCTCTGCGCCTTAAACCCTTGGTATTGAGGCCATAAGGCTTTGCCGTATTGCCGGCGGCCATCATATAAGGCGGAATATCTTTAAAGCTGATGGTGGCGATACCGGTCATGCAATGCGCCCCCACCCGGCAAAATTGATGGATGCCGGTGAAGCCGCCGAGAATTGCATAGTCGCCGACACTGACGTGGCCGGCAAGGCTCGCGCAATTCGCAAAGATGGCGTGATTTCCCACTTGGCAGTCGTGCGCGATATGGACGTAGGCCATCATGAAATTATCGTCGCCGACCCGCGTTATCCCGCCCCCGCCTTCGGTGCCGCGGCTGAACGTGCAATATTCGCGGATGACATTCCGATCGCCGATTTCCAACCGGGTAGGCGCGCCGGCGTATTTTAAATCTTGCGGCGCTTCGCCGATCGAACAAAATTGGTAAATGCGGTTTTGCCTGCCGATGCGGGTAGGGCCGTTAATCACGACATGCGGGCCGATCCAGGTGCCCTCACCAATTTCCACCTCCGGGCCGATGATGGAAAAAGGGCCGATATGCACGTCTTCGGCCAATCTCACTGAAGGATCGATAATCGCTTGCGGGTGGATCACTCACAGCTCCTTGTAAGTGCACATCAATTCAGCGGTACAGACGATCTTGTCGTCGACTTTGGCGTTCGCCGCAAAGCGCCAGATGCCTTGCAGCTTGCGTAGCAGCGAGACTTCGATTCTCAATTGATCGCCCGGCTCCACGGTACGCTTGAAGCGGGCTTTGTCGATGCCGACAAATAAATACACGGCATGGTCGCCGGGGAGTTTATCCAGCGTTTTAAAAGAGAATACCGCGCACGCCTGGGCCATGGCCTCCACCACCAGCACGCCGGGCATCACCGGATGATCCGGGAAATGCCCCTGGAAAAAGGGTTCATTTATGGTCACGTTTTTAATAGCAACGAGGGACTCGCCTTTGGTATATTCCAATACCCGGTCGATGAGCAAAAACGGATAGCGGTGCGGAAGGTGTTTCATTACCTCGTGGATATCCAACTTATTCAATTTTTCTCTCCGGAAAAAATTTGATGTATTTTCTGTTCCAGCTTCTTAAGACGGCGCGCAATCTCATCCAACCGGCGAAAACGCGCCAGATTTTTGCGCCACTGACTTACCGGCTCTACCGGCATAGTAGACGAATACACGCCTGGTTTGTAGATTGAGCTGCTGACCAGCGAAGTCGCGGTGATCTGAACATCATCGGCGATTTGTAGATGACCCAATATACCGGCGCCGCCGCCGATCATACAGCGCTTGCCGATGATTGCGCTGCCGGCGATACCGACGCATGCGGCGATGGCGGTATGTTCACCGATCTGCACGTTATGCGCGATTTGGATCAAGTTGTCCAATTTCACGCCATTGCCGATAACGGTATCGCCCAAGGCGCCCCGGTCGACGGTAGTATTAGCCCCAATCTCGACATCATCGCCAATAATAACGCGCCCCAGTTGCGGCATCTTGACCCACACCGCGCCGTCATTGGCATAGCCAAAACCGTCGCTGCCGATCACCGCGCCCGGATAGATTATGCAGCGTTTGCCGATGATGCACTGATCGTTCACCGTTACCCGTGCGGTCAAATAAGAATCCTCGCCGATCCGCACATTTTCCCCGACATAACAACCGGCGCCGATAAACACATTGTTTCCAATCACGGCGCCTGCTCCGACCACGGCGTGCGCGCCTACCCAAGCATCGGACGCAAGCGCCGCACGCTTATCCACCACCGCGGTAGGATGAGTGCCGGCGGAAAACCGGGCGCGGGCATAGAGTAACGCCGCGATACGTGCAAAACACAGCCGTGGATTGTCGGCGATTAAGGCGACGCCGGAATAAAGCTCTTCATCGGCCGGCGCCAGAATCACGGCGCCGGCGCGCGTTGTCGCCAGATACTGGTGATATTTCGCGCTCGTTACGTAAACGATATCGGCAGGACCGGCGGTTTCCAGGGCGGCAACGCCGGTAATTTTTATATTACCGTCGCCGCGTACGCGTGCGTTGCAGCGCTGCGCGAGTTCAGCAATCGCGAACGCCATCGTTGTAATTATTCTTACTGAGTTTCTTCAAGATCGCGGCCATAAATTTCCGAACTAATTTTCTATTCCATTATTGAAATGCCACGCCCAAGGTGAACTGCAACCTGTCAATACTATCCCCTTCTTTCGCATTGAGAGGACGCGCCCAACTGAGGCTAATAGGACCAATGGGCGAAAAATAATTAGCCGCCAAGCCGGTGGAGTAGCGTAATCCTCCCAAGTCTACCCGCTCGGAGGGAGCATATACCATACCGGCATCGACAAACACACTCAAGCGCAAGGATTTATTCTCGCGTGCGCCGGGAAACGGGAAAAGAATCTCGGTATTGCCCAGCACGCGCGTGCTGCCGCCGATCGGATCATTGGGCGGCAGGGTATCTTTGGGCCCAAGCGAGCGTCCGCGGTACCCGCGCACGCTGTTGCTGCCGCCGGCGTAAAAGTTTTTATAGAACGGGAGCTCAGGAGTTTTACCGTAGCCGTCACCATAACCTAATTCGCCCCTGAGCTTTAACGTGTAATCACTGCTCAAAGGATGGTACAAACCTGCCACATATATTAGACGATAATATTCCAGATTGCTGCCCGGCACACTGATCTCGCCGGAAACCTGCTGCAGCGTTCCTTGCGTCGGGAAAATCCGGCTATTCAGCGTGTCGCGCGCCCAGCCCAGCGTGGCTTTGACAACCTGGTTGGTGTCGCCGTGCTCCGCGACGAAATCTTGCGCGATCTGCGCGCTGGTAGAGGTTACGTCCAAGTGCACGCTCTCATATCCTACACCCAGGTTAATCGACCGGTCTTCACTGATCGGAATGTTATAAGAAACGCTGGCGCCTTCGGTGGTGGAATTATAAGAGGCGATATTTACCGCGGCCGCATTTATTTTGCTGGAAAAAATATTGAACGCCCGGCTGACGCCGTCAGGCGTATAGTAAGGATTGATGTAACTAAGGTTGATAATTTTATTGAATGAGCTGTTATCGATTCTGGCACCGACTTCTTTACCGGTTCCCAAGAAGTTTTTAAAGTTCACGCTTGCATTTAACAACAGGCCATCGACATCCGAGTAGCCGATACCGGCGGTAAAAGTTCCGGTGGGGCGTTCTTTAACAGTGATATTAACGTCAACTTGATCGGGGCTACCCGGTACCGCCGGTGTCTCGACAGTCACTTCATCAAAAAATCCCACCCGCCGCAGGCGCTCCACCGAGCGCTGGATTTTCGCTCCGGAATACCATGCCCCCTCAAATTGACGCATCTCCCGCCGCAGCACTTCATCATGCGTAACGGTGTTGCCGGAGAAATTGACCCGGCGCACATAAACGCGCTGACCGGGATCGACAAACAAGGTAAAAGCCACGGTTTGTTTCTGTTTGTCAATTTCCGGGATAGCGTTCACGTTGGCAAAGGCATAGCCTTCATTGCCCAAACGATCGGTGATCTTTTTGCTGCTATCGGTAAGCACCTGGCGTGAAAATACATCGCCCGGCTTGAGGCGTATTAAATTACGCAGTTCTTGCTCGTCGACCACCAGTTTCCCCACCAGTTTATAGCCGGAAACAGTATATTTTTTTCCTTCGGTCAGATTGATGGTGAGATAGATGGATTGTTTGTCGGGGGTAATCGAGACCTGTGTGGAAGCGATATTAAATTCCAAATAACCGCGGTTCTGATAAAAGCTGCGCAGACTTTCCAAATCAGACGCCAGTTTTTGTTTGGAATATTGATCATTCTTAGTTAAGAAACTAAACATGGTCGGGGTGCTTAAGGTAAATGTCCTCAATAACTCTTTATTACTGAAGGCGCGATTGCCGACGATATTGATCTGCTGAATCTTCGTAATCATTCCTTCAGATATGTCGATTTTAATCGCGACGCGATTGCGCTCGAGCGGCGTTACCGTCGGTTTTACCTTGATGGCATAGCGGCCACGATTAAAATATTGCCGTTTTAATTCCTGCTCCACCTTATCGAGGATGGAGGTATTAAACACCCGGCCTTCAGCCAGGCCGATCTCTTTCAATGATTTTTTGATCGTCGCCTCATCGATGTCTTTCGCGCCGATGATCTTGATGCTGTCAATCGATGGCCGCTCATCGACGATGACAATCAGCACGTCGTCCTTGCGCTCTAACCGCACGTCATTAAAGAATCCGGTTTTAAATAACGCGCGTATCGCCTCCTGCGCCGAGGCTTCCGTCACCCTATCGCCGACTTTTATAGGGAGATAATTAAACACCGTACCGGGTTCGGTACGTTGCAGGCCCTCTACGCGAATATCCTTGACAACAAAGGGTTCAATGGCAAAGACCAGGGAAACGGATAGGGCATATAAAAATGCCACGGCAAAAAAAAATTTCATTATAATTTTAAAACCGGAATCGCCCTGAATCAGTGCAAAATTCTTACAAAATCATTGTAAAACGCCAAAATCATAAGACCCACCAGCAGCACGGCGCCGACGCGCTGCCCCCACTCCAGGGCCTGCTCGGATACCGGGCTGCCTTTTACCGCTTCGATCGCATAATAAAGCAAGTGTCCGCCGTCAAGCACCGGCACCGGCAACAAATTTAATACGCCGAGGCTGATACTGACCACCGCTAAAAACATAAGAAAGCGATCCCACCCTATTTGCGCGGAATAACCGGCATAGCGGGCGATGCTGATCGGCCCACTGATATTCTCGGTGGAAACTTCCAGTTTCAACATTTTATATAACACATTGAGCGTCAATGCAGACATGAGCCAGGTATTCTCTACTCCTTGCCATAAAGCTTGCACTGGACCATAGCGAACCTTAATGCGCCACTCCGGCGGGATTTGCGGCGCCTGCACACCGGCGCCGATTTTGCCCACTGTTTTACCAGCGCTCTGGGTGGCTCGCGGCGTCACCTCCATTTTTATCAGTGCGCCGTCGCGCTGAACCACCAGGCGCAGGGTTTGATCCGGGCTTTTACTTATCCAGGCGACCGCCTCTTGCCAGGTTTGCACGTTATGGCCGTCGATCTCGGCAATACGGTCGCCGGCCTTAAGGCCGGCCTTGGCCGCCGGGCTTTGTGCCTCGACAAATCCAATTACCGGCGGAATCTCGGGAATATAGCCGTACCAGCCGATATTCTGTTCCAGTAAACCCGCGCTGACTTCTTGCGCTGAGAGTGAAGAAAAATTCAAATGCCGCGTTTGCAGATAGCCATCGGCATCGCGCACTTCGACATCAACTTCCGAGCGGTCCAGGGCCTTTTGAAATAAATACAACCGGTGTTGGTCGAAACTCAGCGTTCTTTTGCCGTCGATGCTCACTATTTCATCGCCCACGCGAAACCCGCCTTGTTCGGCGATAGACCCCGGCGTCAGTTTGATAATGACCGGCTTGATGCCGTCCATGCCCACGATAAATAGCAGCCAATACGCAAGAATGGCGAACAAAAAGTTAAACAGGGGACCGGCCAGCACAATGGCGGTGCGTTTAGGAATGGACTGGCGATTGAACGCGCGGTGCTGTTCTTTTTTCGGCACCTTGCCTTCATTCTCATCCAGCATTTTTACGTAACCGCCTAACGGCAGCGCGGCAAGAACATATTCGGTTTGATCGGCGCCCGCTCGCCGGGTCCACAAGGCTTTACCGAAACCGACGGAAAAGCGCAGCACTTTCACGCCTAATTTCTTTGCCACCCAATAATGGCCGAATTCGTGCACGATCACCAAAATACTGATGGCGACAATGAATCCGATCAGGCTGTATAAGAATTCGATCACAAACCAACGCTCCTATGATTTCTTTCCAATCTTGCGACACAGTCTATCGCCGTTTCGCGCGCACGGGTATCCTCCGTCAAAATCGCCGCGAGCTGCATGTCCTGGCTGATGGAAGCGGCGGATAACGTGGTTTCGATCACTTCGGGAATCGCAAGGAAAGTGATTCTACGATCAAGAAACGCCTGCACGGCGATTTCGTTAGCCGCATTCAATACCGCCGGCGCGGTGCCACCCAGGCGCGCCGCTTCATAAGCCAGTTGCAGGCAAGGAAATCGCACGAGGTCCGGCGGCGCGAACTCCAAACGGCCGATGGCAAACAAATCCAGGCTGTTTACGCCGGACTCGATACGCTCAGGCCAGGCCAGGGCATGCGCAATCGGGGTACGCATATCAGGATTGCTTAATTGCGCAAGCACCGATCCGTCGATGTATTCCACCATCGAATGAATGACGCTCTGCGGATGGATCACGATTTGGATCTGCTCCGGCGTCGCATCGAATAACCAACAGGCCTCGATCAACTCCAGGCCTTTGTTCATCAGCGTGGCCGAATCCACCGAAATCTTGCGCCCCATCACCCAATTTGGATGCGCGCACGCCTGGTCCGGCGTCACCCCGGCAAGTTGCGCAAGCGGCGTATTACGGAACGGCCCGCCGGAACAAGTCAATAAGATTTTACGCACGCCGGTTCTGTCAAAACCGACTTTGTAAAGGCCCGGCGAACACTGAAAAATGGCGTTATGCTCGCTATCGATCGGCAGCAGTTCGCTGCCTGCGCGCTGCGCCTCTTGCATGAACAGGCGGCCCGACATGACTAATGGTTCTTTATTAGCCAGCAGAACGCGCTTGCCCGCGCGTACCGCCATAAGCGTTGGTAACAAACCGGCGGCGCCGACAATGGCGGCGACCACAATATCTGCCTGTGTCAGACTCGCCACTTGGTTTAAGCCGCCGGTGCCCGATAATACTTCGATAGGCAAGCCCACCGTTCGTAGGCGGTCTCTCAGTTGTTGCGCGGCATCCGGATCGAGCATCACCGCCCATTCCGGCATAAAACGCTGACACTGATCAAACAACCGTTCGACTTGCGTGTTTCCGGTCAGCGCCACTATCTTATAACGGGAGGGATGCATGGCGATTACGTTGAGCGCGCTCATGCCGATTGAACCGGTGGCGCCCAGCACGGTCACTCCTTTCTTACGGGTGACCTCCGCTCCCTTCAACGACTCGAATAGCGGCAGAGTGTTCATCACACGAGCCCTAATAATAAGCAACCCAAGCAGAATACCGGTGCGGCGGCGGTAAACCCATCAATACGGTCAAACACGCCGCCGTGGCCGGGCAATAACCTGCCGCTATCTTTGACTCCGGCTATACGCTTAATCCTGCTCTCCACCAGATCGCCGAGCACCGAAAATAAAGCGGCGACGATGGCGATAACTAACCATATAAACAAGGTTAAGCCGGAAAACTCCCATATGAACACGCCGGCAACCCAGGCGAGAATGGTAACGGCAACAACTGCCCCCCATAACCCTTCAGCGCTTTTACCAGGGCTGACGTGCGGCGCGAGCTTGGTTTTACCCCAGGCGCGCCCGACAAAATAGGCGCTGGAATCGGCGATCCAAACGAGGACAAATAAAAACAACAGGATCGCCGGACGGCGCGGATCGGTGGCGTGCAGATAGACCGCGGCATCCCAAGCGGGAAAAAGAATGAAAAAACCACTTATCGCTTTTCCCCAGACCGAGCTGAACATGCCTAAATGGATATGCGTATCCGGCTGCAATTCATTCAACGCCAACAGCCACCACGATACGCTTAATATAAGAATCGGTAAAATAGGCGTGGAGACATAAAGCGCGAGGCCGATCAGTCCTATACCTATTATATAGAAGCAGCGGAGCCATTTTGACAACCCGCTAAGCGCCGCCCATTCCCAAGCCGCCGCCAACACGAAGATACCGAGAATAACCGCGATTCCGATGGTCGGAAGGCGGAACAGCGCCACGACTATTAATACGATCAGCGCAAATGCAGTCAATAACCGCCATTTAAGCATGACCGGCCGCCTCGACTTGCTCCCCTGTCCGGCCGAAGCGCCGTTGGCGCCCGGCATAGGACAGCAAAGCCGTGTCAAACTGCGTACGGTCAAAATCAGGCCAGAGTACCGGGGTGAAATACAATTCTGAGTAGGCCAATTGCCACAGCAAAAAATTGCTGATGCGCTGCTCGCCGCCGGTACGGATAAACAAATCCGGTTCCGGCGTGCCGTATAAACTTAGAAAGGGCTCCAGACTCTCGGGTGTGATGGCAGCGGGATCAAGCTTGCCTGATTGGGCTTGCCTGGCGATCTCCGCGCAGGCGCGCGCGATATCCCAACGCCCGCCATAATTGGCGGCAATGGTCAGCACCAGCGCGGTGTTATTTCTCGTACGCGCCTCCGCCTGTTTGACTCTGGCTAGAATTTTCTTGCCGAAAGGCTGTACATCGCCGATCACGCGGAAGCGTATATTATTGGCGTGCAGATTGTTGACTTCTTTTTCCAGCGCGGTCATAAAAAGTTCGATCAATAATTTGACTTCTAATTCCGGCCGCCGCCAGTTTTCGCTGCTAAAGGCGAACAAGGTCAAATAAGAAATGCCGTTGGCGCCGCACGCCGCGATCAGCTCGCGCACCATCTCCACGCCTTTGCGGTGGCCCGCGACCCGAGGCAGGCTGCGCTGTTTAGCCCAACGCCCGTTACCGTCCATAATGACCGCGACATGGCGTGGAACTGCTGAGCTTGGGAGCGTAATAGGGCTGATTGAGGTGGATTTATTCATAAGGTGGGATTCGTTCTTCGAGCGAGCCGGCCAAAAATCAGATCTCCATGAGATCCTTTTCCTTGGCGGCGATCAACTTATCGACTTCGGCGGCAAAGCGATCGGTGAATTTCTGCACCGCGTCTTGCGCGCGTTTTTCGTCGTCCTCAGAGACCTGCTTCTTCTTCAATAAGTCCTTTAAATGATTATTGCTATCGCGCCGGATGTTGCGAATCGCGATCTTGGCGTTCTCGCCCGCCCGCGCTACCAACTTCCCCAATTCCTTGCGGCGCTCTTCGGTGAGGGCCGGTAAAGGAATGCGGATCGAAACACCGGACGTCGCCGGATTGAGGCCGAGGTCCGATTCCAAAATCGCTTTTTCTATCGCCTGCACTACATTCTTATCCCAGGGCGTAACCGTTAACGTGCGCGCATCGCTGACAGAAATATTGGCGACCTGGTTTAAAGGCGTTTTAGCGCCATAGTAGTCGACCTGAATGTGATCGAGCAACCCGGCATGCGCGCGGCCGGTGCGGATCTTGCCTAGATCGGTCCTCAACGCCTCGATGGATTTTACCATCCGCGCTTCGGTGTCTTTCTTGGTTTTATCTACCATCGCCGCTCCGCTCCTGCACTAATGTTCCCTCGTTCTCGCCTAAAACAATGCGCAACAGGCTGCCGGGCTTATTGATGCTAAAAACGCGCACGGGGAGATTCTGGTCACGGCAAAGCGCAACCGCTGTGGCGTCCATTACACCCAGTCTTTTCTCCAACACTTCCTCGTAAGTCAGCGTTTCATAGCGCACGGCATCCGGATGGCGCAACGGATCTTTGGAATAAACGCCGTCAACCTTAGTCGCCTTAAGCATAATATCCGCGCCTATCTCCAATCCACGTAAACTCGCTGCGGTATCGGTAGTAAAAAATGGACTGCCGGTGCCGGCGGCGAATATGACTATCCGGCCTTTTTCTAAATGACGAATAGCGCGCCTGCGGACGTATGGCTCGGCGACTTGGTCGATGCGCAAGGCCGTTTGCACGCGTGTCGGCACATCCAATCGCTCCAGGGCGTCCTGCAAAGACAGGGAATTGATCACCGTCGCCAACATACCCATATAATCCGCGGTGGTGCGCGCCATGCCTTCCGCGCTTGGCGCTATGCCACGAAAGATATTGCCGCCGCCGATCACAACTGCTATTTGTACCCGTGTGGCGTTGACTTCCTTGAGCTCACCGGCAACGCGAGACAATACTTCGCGATTAATGCCGTAAGCATCCTGTCCCATCAGGGCCTCGCCGCTCAACTTTAAAAGGATACGACGATAAGCGGGGTCCTGACCGGTGCGCTTCAATCAACCTCCTTTCACTTGGGCCATCACCTCGGCGGCAAAGTCACTGACGCCTTTCTCTATGCCCTCGCCCACTTCGTAACGGCAAAACCGCGTGACCGAGGCGGCAGCGGATTTCAACAGCTTTTCCACCGTGATTTCAGGATCTTTTACGAACACCTGCCCAAGCAAGGTGACTTCATTGATGAATTTATTGATCCGGCCGGCCACCATCTTCTCGACAATGTTTTCCGGCTTGCCGCTTTCTTGCGCCTGCGCGAGAAATATTTCTTTTTCGCGGCCGATCGCCTGCGGCGACACTTCCGCTTTGGAAACATAGAGCGGACGGCTGGCGGCAATATGCATTGCGATGTCGCGCGCCAAGGCCGCGTCGCCGCCCCGAATTTCTACCAGCACGCCGATTTTGCGACCATGCAAATAGCTGCCGATATGGGTCTTGTTGGCGGCATAATGCACGAAACGGCGCACATGGATGTTCTCACCCAATTTCGCCACCAGATCCGTGCGGGCTTGGGTTACCGTCACCGGCTTGCCGGCAAGCAGCGGCATACACGCCAAGGCATCAATATCGGCGGGATTTTCTTTCGCAACGCCCACCGCCAGCGCCTGCGCGAAGCCGATAAAATCCCCGCCTTTTGCGACAAAATCGGTCTCTGAATTAACTTCCACCATGGCGGCCAGAGTACGTTCCGGATTTAGGTAAATCCCAATGGCGCCTTCTGCGGCAATGCGCCCCGCCTTCTTTTCCACTCTGGCCCCGGCTTTTTTACGCAAGGCGTCGATCGCCGCTTCCATATCGCCGTTACTTTCCAGCAACGCGGTTTTGCATTCCATCATGCCGAGGCCGGTCCGTTCCCGCAGTTCTTTTACCTGAGCCGCTGTAATCGCCATATCCGATTCCGTTAAACTTTCTGTTAATAAATTTCGCTTAACAAGCTATTGATCCATGTATAAGTAATATCCGATCATTTACCAAGATCAATGCCGCGTAAGCGCTGGGCAGGAGCGGCCGCTTGACTCATCCTAACGTGACAACATGCGAGATAGGACATTGCTTTTGCATTTATCAATGGCTTACTACTTCATTATAATATGAAAGGGGGCAGCGCCCCCTTTCCGTTTCATTCCTCACTTTTACCGACTTTATTCACCCTGGTCTTGCCGCGTCCGGCTTCGGTTTTGGGCTTGGATCGCACGGCGCGCTTTAATTCAACACCCACAGCTTCACCCTCTTTCTCCAGTTCCACATCCAAACCGGCAAGCATAGTGTCTATAATGTACGCCGGCTTCTTCTTAGCGATCACCTTGACCTTCGGTTCTTCCTGCACCTCTACGAACTCTTCATCGCCGGCGGGCATTACCGGCGCGATGGTTTTGCGCCCTTCGATAATAGCGTCCGCCGCGCTTTGGGCGTACAGGCGGATGGCGCGGATGGCATCATCATTACCCGGAATAACATAATCCACGCCATCGGTTTTACAGTTGGAATCGACCACCGCGATCACCGGGATATTTAATTTATTCGCCTCGCTTACCGCAATGTATTCGTGCCCGACGTCGATCACGAACAGCGCATCGGGCAGACCGGGCATATCTTTAATACCGGCTAGGCTGCGATTTAACTTGTCGCGCTCGCGGGTCAGATTAAGTCCTTCCTTTTTACTCAACTTTTCCATACTGCCGTCCTCAAGCATAGTGTCGAGGTTTTTAAGACGCTCAATGGACTTCTTGACCGTCTTATAATTGGTCAGCATTCCTCCAAGCCAACGATGATTGACGTACGGGCAGCCGCAACGGGTGGCCTCTTCCCGGACGACATCCGCGGCTTGGCGCTTGGTGCCAACGAATAGGATAATGCCTTTATTCGCGGCCATTTTGTTGAGAAAATTCATCGCCTCATTAAAAAGAGGCAGTGTTTTTTCCAGATTGATGATATGGATTTTATTGCGCTCGCCAAAAATAAACGGGCGCATCTTGGGATGCCAGAAACGGGTCTGGTGGCCGAAATGCACGCCGGCCTCCAGCATCTGGCGCATGGTGACACTACTCATTTGCTATTCTCCGTCGGGTTTTTCCGCCATGAGCCCCGTATATCTACCTGAATTAACGGTTAATTAATGCAAGCACCCGAATATACGTGACGACTCATGTGAGAGTTAAGGGTTAAAACGCGGCTTTTTATATCACAGGAAGGGGCTTCCAGCAATATTTTCCGGGCAAGCGGTACTCGTATCCTGCGGAGCCCAACAGGATGATGGATGCTGCAAAGTAAAGCTTTTCAGCATCCTGCTTAGAGTAAAAATGGTGTAAAGTAACCATATTATTCAAAGTGTAAACCCTTGCACCCCTCTCGTTTAGTGGATTCTTGCCTACATGTTAGCCCCAACCAAACCAATCAGTATTAAAACCCCGGAAGAAATTGAGAAAATGCGGGTCGCCGGCCGCCTGGCCGCGGAGCTGCTGAATATGGTTCGCCCCCATGTCCAGCCCGGCATCACCACCGGCGAACTGGACCGGATCTGCCACGACTACATTGTTAATACCCAGCGCGCGATTCCGGCGCCGCTGAATTACCGCGGGTTTCCGAAATCCATTTGCACCTCGGTCAACCATCAAGTCTGTCACGGTATCCCGGGGGACAAAAAACTAAAAAAAGGCGATATTATCAATATCGACGTTACCGTCATTAAAGACGGATATCACGGCGATACCAGTAAGATGTTTTTTGTCGGCGAGCCCTCAATCCAGGCGCGGCGCTTGGTGCAAATTTGCCATGAGTGCATGCGCAAGGGTATAGAAATCGTCAAACCCGGGGTACGCCTGGGCGATATCGGCCACCTCATTCAGCAGCATGCAGAAAAAAACCGTTTCTCCGTAGTGCGAGAATACTGTGGCCACGGCATCGGCCGCGAATTCCATGAAGAACCGCAAATACTGCATTATGGCAACCCAGGCACGGGCATGGAACTGGTGGCCGGCATGACGTTTACGATTGAACCCATGATTAATGCCGGAAAAAAAGAGGTCAAACTTTTGCCGGATAACTGGACGGTCGTCACGCGCGACCACAGTTTATCGGCACAATGGGAACATACCATCCTGGTGACAGAAACCGGCCATGAAGTATTAACCGTGTTTCCCGGCGACGATATTTAATCTATGGCGATCAAAAAGGCAGGACGGAATCTACCGAACGAATCGGAGAGAATCCACCAAACGAGAGGGAAGGAGTCGGTATTTGATCCCAAGCAATTCGATCAACTCCTGGAAGGCCTCGGCAATCGCTTGGAAATATTCCGCACCGCGCTTAAACAAGGCCGCGAGGCGTTAAAACAAAGTCATCTCAACGGCGCGCGTTCCCACGAAATCATCAAGACCCATGCCTGGCTGATCGATCAGCTCATCGTGCATGTCTGGAAGCAGCATCTGGCATTATTGCCAAAAGAGACCCGCGCGGCGTTGGTGGCGGTCGGCGGTTACGGTCGCGGCGAGCTGCACCCGGCATCGGATATCGATCTGATGCTATTGCTGGAAAAAAATCATCATAACCAGGTCAGCGGTTTTTTCGAGGCCTTGCTGCATTTCTTTTGGGACATGGGGCTGGAGGTGGGGCACAGCGTGCGCTCGTTAAAAGATTGTGCGCGCGAAGGAAAGAAAGACATCACCATCGCCACCAATCTGATGGAAGCGCGCTTGTTGCAAGGCGATGCCGGCTTATTTAAGACGATGCAAACAATGACCAGCGCGTCGCAGATCTGGCCGAGCAAACAATTCTTCGCGGCGAAATGGCAAGAGCAAATCGAGCGCCACCATCGCTTCGATGATACCGCCTATAATCTGGAACCGAACATCAAGGAAGGGCCGGGCGGGCTGCGCGATATTCAAATGATTAGCTGGGTAACCCAGCGTCACTTTGGCACCAATTCCCTGCATGATCTGGTCAAGCTTAAGTTTCTCAGCGAAAAAGAATATCGTGCTTTAATGCACGGACGTGATTTCCTTTGGCAGATCCGTAACGGCTTGCATTACCTGGCCGGCCGGCGCGAGGACCGGCTGTTATTCGATTATCAGCGCGCGCTCGCGCTGCAAATGCATTACGCCAACAAGCCCGGTAGTCTGGCGGTCGAGCAATTCATGAAGCGCTACTACCGCACCGTCAAAGAACTGGCGCTATTAAACGAAATTCTATTACAACATTTCCAAGAAGCGATCCTCGCCCCGCGTAAGGTAAAACAGAAGCCGGTCAACCGCCGGTTCCAATCGCACGACGACTTTATCGAAGCCACGCATCCGAAGGTATTTGAGCACAGTCCATATGCCATGCTGGAACTTTTTCTTCTGTTACAACAAAACCCGAAACTGAAAGGGGTGCGCGCAAGCACCATTCGCCTGCTACGCGCCAATCTGCATCGGATCGACCAGAAATTCCGCAAAGACATTGCTTGCCGCAGCCTGTTTATGGAAATTATGCGTCAGCCGCGCGGCATCACCCATGAATTGCGGCGCATGAATGCTTATGGCGTGCTGGGCGCCTATATTCCTGCATTCGGAAAGATCGTCGGCCAGATGCAGCATGACTTATTCCATGTTTATACCGTGGACGAACACAGCGTGTTTGTGGTGCGTAATCTGCGACGCCTTACGGTTCCTGAATTCAAAAATGAATTACCTTTGGCAAGCGCCATTATCCAGCAACTGGCCAAGCCGGAACGCCTATACCTCGCCGGCCTGTTCCATGATATCGCCAAAGGCCGCGGCGGCGACCATTCCGAACTCGGCGAAAAAGAGGCGCGCGCATTTTGTAAATTGCACGGCCTAAGCGATTACGATACACGCCTCGTTTGCTGGTTGGTGCGCAATCATTTAATCATGTCGATGACGGCGCAGCGCGAAGATATCTCCGATCCGGAAGTCGTTCTGCGCTTTGCCAAAAAGGTGGGCGATCAGGAGCATTTGAATAATCTTTATTTATTAACTGCGGCCGATATGCGTGGCACCAGCCCGAAGGTATGGAATGCCTGGAAGGGAAAGTTGCTGTCTCAGCTTTACGCGGACACACTGCGCGTATTGCGCCGCGGTTTCGGCGCCCCCATCGATGTGCAGGCCCATATCGCCGACCTGCGCACCGAGGCCTTGGCGTTGCTTAAACCTAAATTTATACCGGTGGAGTTAATTAATAAACACTGGCAACACATGGACAACGATTATTTTCTGCGCCACGATGTCGAAAGCCTGGCCTGGCACGCGGAAATCATCGCGCCGGCTTCCGCCAGTGACTTGCCTCTGGTGGCCGCGCGCTACCGGCCGGACTGGGGCAGCAGCGAATTTCTTATCTTCACTCCCGACCGCGAAGATCTATTTGTCGTGTTAACTGCCGGGTTTGACCGGCTGAACCTCTCGATTATGGATGCGCGCATCCACACTACCCGGTTTGGATTCGCGCTCGATACATTCATCGCCTTCGATCATACGGGCCAGGCGATCTCCGATGCTAAAATGCTACTGCAATTACAAAATGCTTTACGCGAACAACTGCTGAATCCGCGCCCGGGCAGAAATGTCGCGGCGGTCCATTTACCCCGGCAACTCAAACATTTTCCGATTGAGACTAAAGTCAGTTTCAGCCCGTCGAGCAACGGGCAACTGACTTTAATGGAAGCCATCGCCCAAGACCGCCCCGGCCTGCTCTATCAAGTGGCGCTGTCGCTGCAGCACTGCAAGGCGCGCCTGGTTACCGCCAAGGTCGCCACCTACGGCGAGCGCGCGGAAGACATGTTCTTCATTACCGACCGCAATGGTCAGCCTATCGCCGACAATAAACAGCTTTACTGCCTGGCATCGGAGATTTATCAGCGGTTGGCGCCCACCGCTGAAAAAGTGGTGGGTTTGGATTAAATTGCCTCGCCCAAATAAGCCTGGCGCACCTTGGGGTTATTTCGCAAGCCCCGCGCCGAGTCGGCCAGAATAATATTCCCGCCTTCCAACACATAGCCCCGGTCACTGACCTCCAGCGCGAGCTTGGCATTCTGCTCGACCAGCAGCAGGGTCACGCCTTCAGCGGCAATTCGCTTGATAATGGCGAAGATCTTCTGTACCAACATCGGCGCCAAACCCATGCTTGGTTCATCCAATAACAGAAACTTTGGCCGGTTCATCAGCGCCCGGCCGATCGCCAGCATTTGCTGCTCACCGCCGGAAAGCGTGCCGGCTTTTTGATTACGGCGTTCGCTTAAACGTGAAAATAAAGCGTATACCCGTTCGATATCCTGTTTGATTTGGAGCGTGTCGTTACGCGTATAGGCGCCGAGCTGGAGATTTTCCGCCACGCTTAACCGCCCGAAAATCCCGCGCCCTTCGGGCACGAGCGAAATACCTTTGCGCGCCAACTCGTATGCCGGCAGCCCCGCTATTGACGCGCCATCATAAACAATATCGCCGGCGGCCGGAACCAATAAACCGCTCAGGGTCTTAAGCGTCGTGGATTTGCCGGCGCCGTTAGCGCCGATCAGGCAAACCAATTCACCGTTTTCAACGCGAAGATCGATGCCCTTGACCGCTTTTATTTCGCCATAGGACACGACCAGATTGCGCACGACCAGCAGACTCACGCTTGTTCCCCGTTGATTTCGCCGCCCAAGTAGGCGGCGATCACCTTTGGATCACGCTGGATCTCGGCCGGCACGCCTTCGGCGATTTTTTCGCCATAATCCAACACGGCAACGCGGTCGCATAAGCCCATCACCAATTTAACGTCATGCTCGATCAATAAAATGGTCACGCCGTCGCGCGCAATAGTATGCAGCAATTCTTTTAGTCCGGCGGTCTCGCTTGCATTCATACCCGCCGCCGGCTCGTCGAGTGCCAGCAGCTCCGGATCGGTAGCGAGCGCACGCGCGATTTCCAGCCGGCGTTGGTCGCCGTAGGCCAGATGCCTGGCCAAGGTCTGCGCATGCGGCGCAAGACCCACATAAACAAGCAGCTCTCGCGCCCGGCTGCAAATAGCCGATTCTTCCGCAAGCGTGCGCACGCCGCGCATAATGGCGCCAACGACACCCGCATGCGTGCGCACATGCCGCCCGACCATGATATTTTCCAACGCGGTCATGTTGGCAAACAGGCGGATGTTTTGAAACGTGCGCGCGATCCCGCTGTGCGCTACCTGGTGCGGTTTTAAATGCGAAAGCGGGTGCTCATTCAGGCGTATTTGCCCGGAATCGGCGGTGTAAAGCCCGGTTAGAACGTTAAATAGTGTGGTCTTACCGGCGCCGTTCGGGCCGATCAAGCCGTAGATCTCTCCCCGGCGGATGGTCAGCGATACCTGGTTCAATGCCGCAAGCCCGCCGAAATGTTTAGAAACGCCGTCTACCCTAAGCAAAATAGCGTCGGGCGCTGATTTGTCGGTGGCGGAATTTTTATCGCTGCGTATCATAGAGGGAGGATTGTTCCTGCGCGAGTACCGATGAAGCCGCGCCCAATTCCTGGCGCCGTTGCACCGAGGGCAGCAGCCCCGCCGGGCGGAAGATCATAATCAGTACCAGCGCCAACCCAAAAAGCAGCATGCGCAAATCGGCCGGGTCAACCAATATATGGCCGAATAGATAATCTTGCAGCGGGCCGATGTAGCGCAGGGCCTCGGGCAACGTCGTGAGCAGCATTGCGCCGAGAATCACGCCGGGAATATTGCCCATGCCGCCCAAAACGATCATGCACAAAATCATGATCGACTCCATCAAGTTGAAACTCTCCGGGCTGACAAAGCCTTGAAAGCCGGCGAATAACCCGCCGCTTACCCCGCCGAACGAGGCACCCACGGCGAATGCGAGCAGCTTGATGTTGCGGGTATCAATCCCCATCGCCGCCGCCGCGACTTCATCTTCGCGTATCGCCACCCAGGCGCGGCCGATGCGCGAATTCTGCAAACGCAGAGAAATAAATACCACTAAAAGCGCGAGCGCTAAAAACAAATAGTAATAGTTATAAATGCCGGGAAAGGATATGCCGAAGAGCTGATGGGTGCGACTAAAAGAAAATCCACCCAACGCAATGGGATCAATCAAATTAACGCCTTGCGGACCGTTAGTAATGTTGATCGGTGCATTTAAATTATTGAGAAAGATGCGGATGATTTCACCGAACCCCAGGGTTACGATCGCCAGATAATCCCCGCGCAAGCGCAAGGTCGGCGCACCCAATAGAACTCCAAACAAACCTGCCAATGCTGCACCCGCCGGCAACAGCACCCAAAACGGCAGGTGCAGACCGAAATGCGGTGACGCCAACAGCGCGTACAGATACGCCCCCACGGCATAAAACGCGACGTAACCCAAATCCAGTAAGCCGGCGTAACCTACGACAATGTTGAGGCCTAATGCGAGCAGAATATAAAGCAGGGTGAAATCCAGAATGCGCACCCAGGTGCGGCCTAAGCCGGCGCTCACTAAAAACGGCAGCACCGCAAGCACAACGCCCAACAAAATAAACGCCGTCCACGCCGCGCGCCGGTCGTGCCGTAATTTTTGCCAACGGGAATGGAGGGAGAACATTTTTTGCTTTCGAATCAGGAACGCTCTGCTACGCGTTCGCCTAACAGGCCGGAAGGACGCAACGTCAATACAATGATTAAGACAAAAAAGGCCAAGACATCCTGATAGTGGCTGCCGAGGAATCCACCGGTTAACGTACCCATATAACCTGCACCCACGCTTTCAATCAGGCCAAGCAGGAGACCGCCGAGCATGGCGCCGGCGATATTGCCGATGCCGCCCAATACCGCGGCGGTGAACGCCTTCAGGCCCAACAAAAATCCCATGTAATAATGCGCCAGGCCGTAATAGGCGCTCACCATCACGCCGGCGACCGCGGCCAGCGCCGCGCCTAAAATAAACGTGAGCGAGATGATGTGATTGATGTTGATCCCCATTAACCCGGCGATTTCCGGCGCTTGCGCGGTGGCGCGCATCGCGCGTCCGAGCTTGGTCTTCTGGATTAGAAACAAAAGGCCGACCATCAATAGGCAAGACAGCGCTACGATGGTTATTTGCAGACCGGTCAGCGTCGCGCCACCGACGTCAAAACGCACCACCGGCAATAACAGCGGAAAGGAAATGTATTGCTTACCCCAAATCAGCATGGCGACGTTTTGCAGCACGATCGACACACCAATGGCAGTAATGAGCGGAGCCAGTCGTGGCGCCCGGCGCAAAGGCCGGTAAGCGATGCGCTCGATGGTAAAACCGAGCACCATGCAAACGGCGATGGCGGACAGCAAACCGAGCGCCAGAATTAAAACCACCGGCATGCCGGCGCCGCTTGCCAATAACGCCTGGATCACGGCGAGACATGTCAGCGCGCCGAACATGGTGATTTCGCCATGGGCAAAATTAATCAGCTCAAGGATGCCGTAAACCATGGTGTAGCCGAGCGCGACTAAGGCGTATATGCTTCCCAGCACCAGCCCATTAATCAGTTGCTGAAGAAAAATATCCAAAACGCCGCCTCCCAAGATCGAATTAATCGCGGTATTTGTAGGTGGGCAGCACCCACCGCATGGCTTCGGTCCCGGTCCAAGGGTGGGCGGTGCCCACCCTACGATTTTTTGCCCGCCGAGGCCGGCGCCGCGGTTCCGCTGGAAACGGTCTCCAGCACCACCCACTGGCCGTTCTTCACTTGGTACAGGGTGATGGCGCCGCCCTTGATGTCGCCCTTTTCATCGAACTGAATCGGGCCGGTGACGCCGGTGTACTGGATTTTGGCGAGCGCCGGCAAATATTTATTCGGCTCAGCGGAACCCGTTTGTTTCATCGCCTCGATCATGACTGATACGGCATCGTAGGCATAGGGCGCATAAATCTGCACCTGGCCGTATTTAGCATTGAATTTTTCCTGAAACGCCTTGCCGCCCGGCATATTCGCCAGCGGCAACCCCGGCGAAGAGGCGGTCACGCCTTCGGCATCGCTGCCTGCGAGGTGGATAAACTCCACCGACTGCGCGCCGTCACCGCCGAGAAATTTTGCCTTTAGGCCCAGCGACTTCATTTGCTTAGCCATGGGCGCGGCTTGCGCATCCATACCGCCGTAGAAAAGCAAATCCGGTTTTTTCGCTTTGATGGAAGTGAGAATCGCCATAAAGTCAGTTGATTTATCCGTCGTGTATTCGCGCGCCACCACTTGCCCACCGGCGGCTTTCGCTGCGCGCTCGACCTCATCGGCAAGCCCTTGACCATAAGCGGTGCGATCATCGATGATCGCGATCTTAGCCGCAGCCATTTTTTTAACGGCATATTCGCCCAGCACTGTTCCCTGTTGTTTGTCATTGGTCATTACCCGGAAGGCGGTGTTGAATCCTTGCGCGGTATAAGCAATGGCGGTGGCGGACGGCGAGATTTGCGGGATGCCGGCGTCGAAATAGACTTTGGAGGCGGGAATGCTGGTGCCGGAGTTGAGGTGCCCGATCACCCCTTTCACTTGCTGGTCGACCAACTTTTGCGCGACGATGGTTGCCGTCTTGGGATCGGCCTGATCATCTTCCGCGAGCAATTCAAACCTGACTTTCTTCCCAGCGATAACCGGCACTTGCGCATTGGCTTCCTCTATCGCCAGGCGCGCACCGTTTTCATTATCTTTGCCAAGGTGCGCAATGGAACCGGTAACCGGCTCGACTGAGCCGATTTTAATGATCTCCACGCCTTGCGCGCGGTCTTTGTCTTGTTTGCCGCAAGCGACCAGCCCCAACCCCGTACCAAGCATAAGCATTAAAACCTGCGGCAACAGATACCGGTTTTTCACAAGGCGTCTCCTTAGTGATAGAAAATATTATTGTTAAGTTAAGTCTACCGTAGAAGCTCCTGACTAGCCTAGCGGCTGGGGAAAAATCGTCTTGCAAACAGTGAGTATCCCACTATTAGAGTTCGTGCGGTTTATCCGCGGCGTGGTTGGAAACCGTGGTCGGCAAGCCGCGGCGCGCCAATAATCTGGGCGCGGCGCGTTGCAGGCCGTTAAAAATTCCCTTGGCGATTCTGCGCTGAAAATTTTTATCGCGCAGCTTTTTTTCCTCGTCAGGATTGGAGATAAATGCGGTCTCGATCAGAATCGAGGGCATACGGTGCGAGCGTAGCACCACGAAGTTGGCCTGACTGACGTCACCGATATGTACCGGGCCGATCCGCCTAAGCTCCGTTAATATATCGTCGCCGAGTTCCACGCTGGAGCTGATGGTGCCAGTCTGCCACATCTCGACCAATACCTTGGTTAAAACGTCATCCTTTTCGTTCAAACTCACGCCACCGATTAAATCTGCAGCATTTTCCTGTTTCGCCAAGAGGGCGGCTTCTGTGTTCGCGCCCGTTTCCGACAACGCATAAACCGACGCGCCGCGCACCCGGCGCGTTTTTCCCGGCATGGCGTCCGCGTGTATGGAAATGAAGGCGTCAGGATCATGCTTGCGCGCCTCCTCGATGCGCCCGCGCAGGGAAATATAATAATCGCCATCGCGCACTAAAAACGCACGCATCCCGGGCGTGGCGTTGATTAATTTGCGCAACTCGCGGGCAATCGCCAACACCACGTCTTTTTCGCGCGTGCGCTTACGCCCGATCGCGCCCGGATCTTCGCCGCCATGGCCGGCGTCAATCGCGATGACCAGCTTCTGGTTTACCGGCTTCGGCAGCGGTAAAACCGGTTTTTCCTCCTCGGCCGCCAGCTTGGCGTCGTATAAGTCGACCACTAAACGATGGCCATATTGTTCGTAAGGCTTCAAAATAAACGTGCGCGGGCGGGTTTCGGTTTTTAGATCGAGCACGATGCGCACATCGCTTTCGCCGCGCGCGCCGGCGCGCACGCCGGCAAGTCTCGGATCGCTTGCATCGAGCGCCGGCACCGCCCCCTGGAAACTGGCATTTTCCATATCGACGACGATGCGATCCGGATCTTTCAGGGTAAATAAGCGATGCTCCAGTGGACCGCTTAAATCAAACACCAAACGCGTGTGATCCGGCGCCTGCCACACGCGCAGGTTATGTACGGTGACAACATCCGCCTGGCCGCACATGGAAATGAGGCCGAAGAAAAGCAGCAGAAAAACGCCGATTGTTTTCATCTAACTTTGACGCCTACTCCAAACCGTTAAGCAACGCTTTACCCTCATCAGAGCGCGCTTCAAACCGCGCCATACGTCCATCATCAATCGAGTAAATAAAAACGTCAACATCCGCCGGCGGCAAAAACCCTTCCCCCCGCTCCGGCCATTCTATTAAACAAACACCTTGAGCCTGAAGATAGTCGCGCAGACCGAGAAATTCCAATTCTTCCGGGTGTTTGAGCCGGTATAAATCGAAATGAAAAATGGCGTGGCCGGGCAAAAAATAAGGTTCTATTAGGGTATAAGTGGGACTTTTTACCGCGCCTTGATGGCCTAATCCATGCAATAGGCCGCGCACCAGCGTGGTTTTGCCCGCACCCAGTTCGCCGCGCAAAAAAATCACCGAGCCTGCGCGCAATCCGGCCGCCAAACGCGCGCCCAGGACCTCGGTATCTGCGGCTGTCTTTAGCCGTTTTTCAATCCGCACGGGCATGCATCGCATTGATTTGGCGGCGGATATGCGGCATCAAGTCAGCGGCCATTAAGCCGATCTCACCGCCCGCTCGCGCCGCCGCGTCGCCGGCACTGGCGTGTATCCACACCGCCAGGCGTGCCGCATCCATCGGCTTCAAGCCCTGTGCCACCATCGCCGCGATAATGCCGGTCAACACGTCGCCCATGCCGCCGCTCGCCATGCCCGGATTGCCGCGGTCGCACAGCCAAACATCGGATGCACCCGCCGCAATCAAACTGCCGGCGCCCTTAAGTACGCATACGCCGCCATAACGCTGCGTGAGCTTGCCCACGGCGGCAAACCGATCCGCCTGAATCTCCGCGGTCGTGCAGCCCAGCAGGCGCGCGGCTTCCCCGGGATGGGGGGTCAAGATCCAGTCCGGGCGCTGCATCGGATCATGCGCCAGCAAATTCAGTCCATCGGCATCCACCACTAACGGCAACTTGCAATCAAGCGCCTGTTGCCACAGCTTGCGTCCCCAATCCGCCTGGCTCAAACCGCAACCAATGGCGACAACATCCGCGCGCGCAAACGCAGCGCGCAATTGCGCCCTATCCTCAATCCCATAAGAGATCAATTCAGGCCGCGCGCCGCTAAGCTGGGCGGCATGGCTGGGATGGGTGGCCAGGCTTACCAAGCCGGCGCCGGCACGATACGCCGCTTCGCCCGCCATGCGCACCGCGCCGCCCATGCCCGGGGCGCCGCCGATAATCAACACATGGCCGTGATCACCTTTATGCGCATCGCGCCGGCGGCGTGGCACTAACGGGTGTAACGTCTTTTCAGTAATCCGGCGCCCCAGGGGTTGGATACGATCATAAAGCGCGGCCGGCACGTCGAGACCGGCAAAAAGAATTTCACCGCAATACGCCGGTCCCTGCGCCGTGAACAGTCCGGCTTTCAGGCCGATAAAAGTGATGGTGACGGTCGCCTGCACCGCCACGCCCAAAACCCGGCCGGTATCGGCATGTAGGCCGGAAGGTAGATCCAGCGCCAATACCGGCTTCGCCAGCGCATTCGTGGCGGTAATCGCCTCACGCCAAATCCCGGTCACCTCGCGTTCAAGCCCGGTGCCGAAGAGGGCATCGACGATGACGTCACAATCTTGTAAGCGCTCAGGCGCAAATGCATCAACTGCGCAGCCGGTTCCCGGCAAAGCCTGGCACGCCGCCAACGCCGCGCCGGTCAATTGCTCCGGGGCGCCTAACGCCATCACCACCGGCTGTAAACCGGCCAACTGGGCAAGGCGCGCGACCACATAGCCATCCCCGCCGTTATTTCCCGACCCGCATAGCACCGCGATGCGCCGCGCGCTCGGCCAGTTCCAGCGCAGGACGTTGAACGCCGCTGCGCCGGCACGCTCCATCAGCCTGCCATCAGCAATGCCGTACTCTGCGGCGGCAAGCCGGTCCAGCTCGCGCGCGTGCGCGGCGGAGTAGAGCGCTTGCGGTAATTCCTGCGCTACCGGCCTATCCTTACGCGTCTGCTTACTTAAAGAAATGCTCACGATAATACTTCAATTCAGCGATGGATTCCAAGATGTCGTCCAGCGCCTTATGGGTATTCTTTTTTTCAAAGCCGTCGTCAATCTCCGGCTTCCAGCGGCGGACCAACTCTTTTAAAGTGCTCACATCTAAATTGCGGTAATGCACCCAATTTTCGAGTTGCGGCATCAAGCGGGATAGAAACCGCCGGTCCTGACAAATGCTGTTGCCGCATAACGGCGATTTATTTTTCGGCACGAACGGCCGGATAAACTCCAGCGTCTGCCGTTCCACGTCAGCCGTGCTGAGGGTCGACGCCTTGACCCGCTCGACCAGGCCGCTGGCGCTATGGGTGCGCCTATTCCAGTCATCCATCGCCGCCAATACCTCATCGGGCTGATGGATCGCCAATACCGGCCCTTGCGCCACGATATTTAGCTCGCTGTCGGTGATTATCGTGGCAATCTCAAGGATATGATCGGTATTCGGATCCAGCCCGGTCATTTCAAGGTCGATCCATACCAAGGCATTCGGATCTTGCGGCATGATTCTTCTCCAGGTAGCTTATTTTCGGCTGCGTCATGATAGCATTATCATTATGAATAGTTTTACCTTCCTATTCGTATCCCTGCTTGCGCTCATGCTCTTAGTCCGGGTATGGCTGGCGCAGCGCCATATCCTCCACGTGGTAAAACATCGCGCGGCGGTGCCGGAGGCGTTTAAGGAAAAAATCCCGCTCTCGGCGCATACAAAAGCCGCGGATTACACGGTGGCGAAAACCAGCTTCGGCATCCTGGAAACCGGGGTCAGCGGTTTGCTGTTAGTATTGTGGACCTTGGGTGGCGGCCTGGACTTCCTCGATCACCTGTGGCGCAGCCTACACTTGGGGCCGCTCGCCACCGGCACCGCCTTTATCCTGAGCGTATTCCTTATTATGGGCCTGCTCGACCTGCCGTTCGAGCTGTATCAAACCTTCGTGATCGAGCAGCGTTTCGGCTTTAATAAAACCGGCGCCAAAACTTTTATTACCGACCTCATGAAAAAACTGCTGCTCTCGGCGCTGATCGGCGTCCCGCTGCTGTTGGCGGTGCTATGGCTGATGCAGGAAATGGGCGCGCGCTGGTGGCTTTATGTCTGGATGCTCTGGACCGCCTTCAGCTTGAGCTTGCTGTGGGCTTATCCCGCCCTGATCGCGCCGCTGTTCAATAAGTTCCGGCCGTTGGCAAAAGAAACCCTGGTGACCCGCATCCAGTCATTGCTGGAACGCACCGGCTTCAAGAGCCGCGGCGTGTTTGTCATGGACGGTTCGCGCCGCTCGGCACACGGCAACGCCTATTTCACCGGCCTCGGGCGCAACAAGCGCATTGTATTTTTCGACACCCTGCTCGATAGCCTCAATGAATCTGAAATTGAAGCGGTGCTCGCGCACGAGCTCGGCCATTTCAAACGCCGGCATGTCATAAAACGTATGCTGCTGATGTTCGGCATGAGTTTTCTCGGCCTCGCCCTGCTCGGCTGGCTGATGCAACAAGCGTGGTTTTATACCGGCCTCGGGGTTTCGCAGCCCTCGACCTACGCGGCGCTCGTGTTATTCCTCATGGTCGTCCCGGTATTTACCTTCTTCCTGCATCCACTGATGGCGTGGGGTTCGCGCAGGCACGAGTTCGAGGCGGATGCCTTCGCCGCCGAGCAGTCCGATGCGCACGCTTTAGCCAATGCCCTGGTCAAGCTCTACGAGGAGAATGCCAATACCTTGACGCCCGACCCGTTGCACTCGGCATTTTACGATTCCCACCCGCCGGCGGCGCGGCGCATCGCGCAATTGCAGGCCTTGGCCGGATGACTTTAATAAAAAGGAGATAATCATGCGCAAACTTTTCCTTGCCGTATGCATAGTCCTGATCTCCACCCACCTGCCTTTTAATGCACGAGCGGCCGAGATGTTGTTAGGCGATGCCGCTAAGGGCAAAAAACTGCACGACGCCAAATGCGCCGCCTGCCACCAGCAGCTCTACAGCGGCGATGGCTCCGGGATATACACCCGCGACGACCGGAACATTCATACCATCGAAGGGCTGATCGGCCAGGTCAACGGCTGCAATCAGCGCGTTAACGCCCATCTTTCCGGCGACGATGTCAATGATGTAGTGAAGTACTTGAACGAAACGTACTACAAATTTTAAGGAAACAAGTTATGACGGACCTCACGCAAAAATCCTGCAAGCCCTGCGAGGGCGGCGTAACAGCCCTCAACCGCAAACAAGCGGAAGAGCTGTTAAAACAAACGCCCGGCTGGTCGTTAAATCCCAAGGCCACGGAAATCAGCCGCACCTACAACTTTAAAAATTATTACGAAACCATGGCGTTCGCCAACGCCCTCGCCTGGATCGCCCACCGCGAGGACCACCATCCCGACATGGAGATCGGCTACAAGCGCTGTCATGTGCGCTTTAGCACGCATGCGATCGGCGGCTTGTCGGAGAATGATTTTATCTGCGCGGCGAAGATTAATGCTTTATTAGGCGAGTAGAGTGCGCTACGCGCTGTCTTAACTTCTAATAGCGGTTCCCGCACCGCGGGCGAGACCCGCACATTGCAGTTTAGCCGCGCGCAGCGCGTCCATATCTTGCTTAATAGCGTTTAAGGTGCGCACAGCGCACCCTACGATTTGTTTTAAGGGTTTTCCCCCCTTCAGTCGCGCCGAGCACCGGCCAATCCTGCGCGGTAGGGACCGCGCGTTGGCCGCAGCACATGAATGTGCTGTCGGCCAACTCCCTCGACGACCGAGGAGCGGCCGCTCTCGCGCATCCCTGCGCTCCACGGCACTTGTGCTCCTGCACATCGCAGGTACCGCGAAGTTTGGCCATTCTCGCCCATCCATGGGCTTCGCGGCATTCGCACATCCTGTGCAGCACGGCGCGAATGCGGGGTGCGCTTTCTTTGGTTACTTGCTTTGCGCAAACAAAGAAAGTAACCCGCCCGCGATGCACAAGGACGTGCAAGTGTCGCGGGAGGCAGGATGCCGATAGCGACCGGTGCGGGGAACCACTATTAGCAGTTAAACCCGCGCGCAGCGCGGCTCCTCTACGTTGACAACGGAATTACCGGTTATATGCTTATTTAAAGAGCGCCAGCGTTTTTAATGCAAAAGCGGGCAGTTTCAAACATCTAACAGAGGAGAAGACATCATGAAACATAGAGTCTGCCTTGCAGCACTACTAATGGCGGTGATGCTCACGGGATGTGCCACCGGTTACGGCCCCAAGGGAATGACGGGGGGCTATGAGGAACAACAGATAGATGATAGCAGCTATCGGGTAAGCTTCTACGGCAACGGCAATACGGACAAAGATAAGGTCTGGAACTACTGGATGTACCGCTGTGCCGAGCTGACCAAGATCAAAGGTTTCGATTTCTTTAATCTGATTGTAGAAAAGAAAAAGACAGGCGCGATCCCTAGCGACGATGGCTTGCGCCCGGCCAACCTGCGGTACGGGGAGGAAGGAAGGCTGATTAAGACGGCGGGTTATTATTATTATACGCCCGGCAGTACTTATACTATAACCACCTATCACTCGAGCGCGATTGTCAAGATGTATCGCAATCCCCTGCCGCCTGACGTGAAATTTGCGCTGAAGGCGCAGTTGGTGCTCGATGCCTTAAAACCCTATGTCGAATCCAGTGGAAAGGAACCCGCGCCGAAACGAGACGAGATCATCGGTAAAGCGATGGTAAAAGGCTCCCCATAACTTACGCCCGGTAGCGACCGATGCACAGGGATGTGCAGGAATCACAATAAAGTTAAGTGCGACATCAGGGTCAATGGTGAAACAGGGAAGGGATCACGAACTACGGTAAAGAAACCCAGAAGAACACTTGAAAATTTAAGCGGGATGTTCAGACTCGAATTATGAGATGAGATCTCAGGATCGGAGTTGATTTTTCCCCGTCGGAGCTCGCCGAGCACCGGAGCGCAGCTGGGGGCGGTTAAGCGAGCACTGTCTGAGCGCGTGGCGCCGTAGGCGATCGCGCGAGTTGCGGCCGCTCTCGCGCATCTCGGCAACCGCTCCCTGCGTTGCCCTACCTTCCCACATCCCTGTGGGTCGCCTGCGCTCCGCGGCATTCGTACATCCTGTACAGCACAGCGCGACCCTTATTTAAGTCGCCGCGCCAGCGCGCCCTTTACAACTACTACTGGCGAGAACGTTTCTTCTTGCCCCCTTGGAAATGACGCGCAATTGCCACTATAAAAGCAATTGCGATCAAGCTCGCGGCTGCAATTAACGGGGACGATGATGATGCCGCCGCCGCCGCGGCTTGTTGTACGCAGTTAACCAAAGCCACAGAAAACACAATTACGGTTGGAATTAATGCGGCTTGGATAATAAATGCGCCAAGGATGACGTACATCGGCGCCCCCCCTGCCCAAGGAATCCAAGCGATGCCGGCCGCAGCAAAACACGCGGCTGCCTGAATGCCTAAAACCGTAAGGAGCCCGGCAAGGGCATTTAAAAGATTGGATAGCGCGCCGGCACAGGCGGGCGGCGCGCCCATGCATTGAAAGTAGCTCTCAACTAAAACCCTTGCGGCAATAAGCGAACCAATGGCGGCAAGCGTAAGGCCTCCGGCGGTTATCATTGCCGCGGGGGACGCGGGCGCAGAGAAAAAACCGTTATTTAATACGGCGGCCACTATTACTGCGGCAATAGCGCCTGCAATAAATGCCCCTGCTGTGCCTAAGAGAATTTGAAACGACGACAGATCACACATTGGACAACATCCCTTTTTCTGATTAGCGAAATAAACCCTGCTATAGCGTGTTACAGCATTTCCGCGCTGTCAAGCGCTTTTATGCCCGCACGATGTAGCGGGCACGAACCGCATATTTAAATTTAAGTCGGCGCGTCAACGCGCCCCACTACTAACGGCGAAATCGCCCACCGCTGCATCGGAATAAACCCCACTGCCAACATCAGCGTCAGCGTGCCCCAGATATAAAACGCATTCGTTAAACCGAAGGTATCGGCCAAGATACCCATGAACAGCGGCGTGGTGAGATGCGACAAGCTCCAGCCTAAGCCGCCTAACGCAAGCGCGGAGCCGCGGTTGGAGGACGTGCTGATGTCGCTCACGAGGATCTGATAATAAAGCGTCATCACGCCGGAGCTGACGCCGACACCGAGCAGGAAGAGACCAACCACAATGACGTTGTTGAATAGAGGCATAAATCCGATCGCGGCGGCGATGCCGATCATCGATATCAGAGGCAAGGCGCGGCGGGAGGTGGATTTGATATATCTGGCCACCAGTAATCCGGCGGTCACGGCGCCGAGCGCGCGCAACGCGAGCAGCGAACCGGTTGTTTGCGAGGCAAGGCCAAATTCAGTGAGCAGGATGGGATAGAACGACTGGCCGAGTGAAATCGGCAACGCGGAGACATAGGCGCACAGGATGGCGAAATAAACCGTGCGGCCCCGCAGCAAATGAATAAAATTGGATAAGAATCGTACCGGACGATGATCACCGCTTGGCGCTCCTAATGGCGAGCGGGCCCCCAGCAGAAACGAGATTATCCCCATGAAGGTTAACGCCAGAAACGCGATTTGAAACCCAAACTGCGCAAGCAAAAATCCGGCGATGATGGTACCGCTGATTTGGCCGATATTGGAAGACGCGTTGAGTCGCCCGAGCTGGACGCGGCCTTGAGGAAGATTGCTGGCGATGGTCTGCGACGACGGCCAGTATGTAGCGCGCGAAATTACCAGCAATAACTGCCCCAACAATAGCGGGGGAAAACTATGCGCAAAACAAAATACCAGGCCGGCACAGGACATCGCGGTAAACGAAAACAGCATCATGATGCGGCCGCCCAAGCGGTCGGTAAACGCGCCGCCGGCTAAGCTAAACAGGATCTGGATGACGACCGGGATGCCGATCAGGCTTCCGATCGCGAAGCCGGACATATTGAGCTGATGCGCATAGAGCGGGACCACCATCATCGATACCCCGAACGCAAAGTTCCAGGTATAACATCCGACGAAAAAGGGTATAGGCGAAGCGCTAGACATGAAGCTTAAATCAAAAAAGAGAAATCATGTAGGCAGGGTGCGCCGCGCGCACCATCGACCATATTAATGTGCCTTACCGGGTATCTTCTTCCGGATTGGCAGTGATCTTATGGATGGCGAGATCCGCCCCCTGGAATTCCTCCTCCTCGCTCAGGCGTATGCCTATCATCGATTTTAATACACCGTAGATGATATACCCGGCAATGACGGCGATGGCGACGCCGCCCAGGATGCCAAGGAGCTGCGCCAGGAAAGAGACCCCGCCTAGGCCGCCGAACATTTGCGCGCCGAAAATGCCACAGGCGAGTCCGCCCCACACCCCCGCAAGCCCGTGCAACGGCCATACGCCCAGCACGTCGTCGATCTTCCAGCGGGATTGGGTAAGGGAAAATGCGACGACAAATAACACGCCCGCGACCGCGCCGATAATTAATCCGCCGACCGGATGCACCACATCGGAGCCGGCACAGATGGCGACCAATCCAGCCAGGGCGCCGTTGTGGATGAATCCCGGATCGTTTTTGCCGGCGATGAGTGCGCCGAGCACACCGCCGACCATCGCCATCAACGAGTTAATCGCGACCAGCCCGGTGATTTTGTCCAAACTCTGGGCGCTCATGACATTGAACCCAAACCAGCCGACCACCAGAATCCACGAACCCAACGCCAGGAAGGGAATATTCGACGGCGGCATTTGCTGGGATATTTTGCCGTCCTTGGTGTAACGCCCGCTGCGCGGCCCCAGCATCATAACCGCGGTGAGCGCCAGCCAACCGCCCATCGCATGCACTACGGCGGAACCGGAGAAATCGTGAAATTTCGCGCCGAAACTGGATTCAAGCAACTCCTGCACGCCGAATTTTTCTCCCCACATAATGCCTTCATAGAATGGGTAGATAAAAGCGACAATCAACGCCGAGGCGATGAGTTGCGGCCAGAAACGCGCGCGTTCGGCGATACCGCCGGAAATGATCGCCGGCACCGCGGCGGCGAAGGTCAGCAGGAAAAAGAACCGCGCCAATTCATAACCGTTTTTCGCCGCCAGCGCCGGCGCGGGTGAAAAAAAGTTCACGCTATAAGCAACGGCATAACCGATAAAAAAGTAAGCGACGGTGGATATGGCGAAACCAGCGATGATTTTGACTAGTGCATTGACCTGGTTCTTTTTACGCACGCTGCCAAGTTCGCGAAAGGCGAATCCCGCATGCATGGCCAACACCATCGCGGCGCCCATCATAATGAAAAAGACATCGGCTCCAGTACTTGTTTGCACGGCTGACTCCTCCCGAAACTATTAGTGGTAAATTTGCTGAATTATGCTTATTGAATCAAGTCTCGCGCCGCCCGCTTACCGCGCGCGCCAGCGTTCCGCGGTCAATATATTCCAACTCACCACCGACCGGAACGCCGTAGGCGATGCGCGTGGTCCGGATTTTATGCGCCCGCGCCAATTCGCCGATATAATGCGCCGTGGCTTCCCCTTCCACCGTCGGGTTAGTGGCAAGAATAACTTCCTTGATTTGCTGCGTATCGAACAGATGTTCCAGCCGGGCGATGCCTAATTCATCCGGGCCGATGCCGTCGAGCGGCGATAAATGCCCCATCAACACAAAATACATACCGTTATAGGCCGCAGACTGCTCCAAGGAAACCAGATCGGCGGTGGATTCGACCACGCACAATAAACTCGCGTCGCGGCGCTCGGAACTGCAAATCCCGCAAATCTCCTGTTCGCTGAAATTATTGCAGCGCCGGCAATGGCGCACGCGTTCTAGCGCGTTCTGCAGCGCCTCGGCGATTTGGCGCGCGCCTTCGCGGTCGCGCCCAAGTAAATGCAGCGCCATGCGCTGGGCCGACTTCGGGCCGATGCCCGGCAGTTTACGCAGCGCCTGCTTTAAGTCTTCGATCGCGGAATCGGTCATTATTAAAACGGAAGATTCAGCCCGGGGATATTCAACCCCGAGGCCAGCCCGGCCATTTTCTCCTGGCTGGTCTTCTCCGCTCTGCGCACCGCGTCGTTCATGGCGGCGGCAAGCAAGTCCTCCAACACTTCCTTGTCGTCTTGCATCAAACTGGGATCGATTTGCACACGCTTGACATCATGCCGGCAGGTGATGGTCACGCTGACCAGGCCGCCGCCGGCGCTGCCGGTAATCTCGATGTGCGCCAATTCTTCCTGCGCTTTGCGCAGGTTTTCCTGCATCGCCTGCGCCTGCTTCATAAGTTCACTAAGCCCGCCTTTCATAGTTCAACCTCATTCAAATTTCGGTCTAATGGACGCGGGATTAACCCGCGCGCTGAAATTCTCCTGCAAGGCGCGGACATTAGGATCGTTAGTGATCGCTTCCACCGCGGCTTGTTGCCGCTCATCCAATATACGCTGTCTCTCCTTGCTTGGGCTCTCGCCATTGGCACTGCCGACCCGGATATGTAGCTTGATCTCGCGCCCGTAATACTCTTCCAGCGCTTGTTTCAACGCCGCGCTGCGCTCTTTGTTGTTTAAATGCGCGACGGCTTGGTCCAGGATCAATCCAACCTCTCCGGCCTGATCGGATTCCAACATGGTATTATTGGCCAACTCGCGCGCCAGCCCGGAAAGTTTTAATTGCGCCACGATGGCGCTCCACGTGGATGCTTCCGCCGTTGGTTTTTCGATTGCCGGCGATGGTGGCGCGCTAACGCGAGACGGTTTTGCAGGCGTCGGCGCCTGCGCCAGTTTATACGCCTGCGGCTCGGTGCCTGCCGGGCGAAACGCGAGCATGCGCAATAATGTCATCTCCAAGCCGGTACGCACATCAGGCGCTAATAGTAAGTCGCGCCTGCCATTGAGGCCGATTTGATAAAACAACTGCACATCTTCAGGCGCCATCACTTTCGCATGGGCAAACAACCGTTCCCGGTCTACGCCGGATTCCGGCGTTTCTGGAATCGCTTGCGGCGCCATTTGCGCCAAGGAAATGCGATGCAAGCTGAGCAGTAATTCCTTTAATACGCTTTCGCCATCCATACTGTGCTCGGCGACATCGGCCACCGCAGCCAGCAACCCCGGTGCGTCGCCTTTGGCCAATCCCTGCAATAGGCGCTCGATCACGTCCTGATCGATGCTGCCCAGCATCTCACGCACCTCTGGCTCCGCCACCTTGCCGGCGCCAAAGGCAATGGCTTGATCCAGCAGGCTCAAGGCGTCGCGCATACTGCCGTCGGCCGCCTGCGCCAGCAGCTTAAGCGAAGGCGAATCAAAATTAACTTGTTCCGCAGTCAAGATCTTCTCCAACTGACCGGCGATTAAATCCGGCGTCAGCCGTTTGAGATTAAACTGCAAACAGCGCGATAAAATCGTCACCGGCAATTTTTGCGGATCGGTGGTGGCGAACAAAAACTTGACGTGCGGCGGGGGCTCTTCAAGCGTCTTCAGCAGGGCATTAAAGCTATGCCCGGACAGCATATGCACTTCGTCGATCAAGTACACCTTGTAACGCCCGCGCGTCGGCGCGTACTGCACGTTGTCCAATAATTCCCGGGTATCGTCGACTTTAGTGCGCGAAGCGGCGTCAACTTCGATCAAGTCAATGAAGCGGCCTTCATCGATTTCGACGCAGGTCTTGCACACCCCGCACGGTTTCGCGCTGACGCCGGTTTCGCAATTCAACGACTTGGCGAGGATACGCGCAATCGTGGTCTTGCCCACGCCGCGGGTGCCGGTAAACAAAAAAGCATGATGCAGGCGGTTATGGTCGAGGGCGTTAACCAAGGGGCGCACGACGTGTCCCTGCCCGACCAGCTCGGCAAAGCCGCGCGGCCGCCATTTACGCGCAAGTACCTGGTAACTCATTTAATAGAACTCAACATTGTTGTCATAGTGTGGGTGGCGGCTCCAATCAGCCACACCCAGCACCCGCCTGGGCTGCTGCGGCTGCTTCCTTCCGGACCTGACCGGGTTCACAACCTGGCGCCGCTGCGGGGACTGATCTTCACCGCCATAAAGGGGGAGTTTAAACCGGCGGGCAATAAAATCAAAATTGATTCTTAACTTATTTAAGAATGGCGGAGGGGGCAGTTTGTGCGAACCCTTCTCCCCCACACTATTCCCTGTTACCGGGAATAATACAGGGAAAACTATCCACCGGTCATCCCTCCGCCATGTGGTTTTTCTAAAATCTCCCGTACTGACTTGAAGTTAGGATAGGGCTCACGCGTACCGCAAATCTTAAAACAGGGAATTAACAGCGAATTTAATCTCTCCTTAGTTATACCTTGTCAGACCTATAAAGCTATGGCTGCGGCTATGCGCAAGATCGGTCATTACCAACCAATCGTACTCGCTTCATTGAATGCGTGCGTTTTTAATTCCTTCTAACTATTGTGCCAAATATATCCATGGCGAATGCGCGATTCACAAAGTTTTACACATTTTTTACATGAAGCAACCCAAAATTACACGGCTATCGGCGATATTTTCTGTATCCTTAAAGTCTGGCCTATTTTGCCGGGAAACGGATAAACTCGGGGTTGCGCGGAATCGGGAAGCGCAGCCGCGCTTCTCAAAACGAGCGAGCAACTTAGGAATAAGTCGCCTGCGTGAACAAAAAAGCGGGCTTTAATTGCACTTTGCCGAACGATAACCATGATACCTACTCAAGAAACGGAAAAGAATCGCGCTTCACCAGCCGCGCAAAGACAAAAGCGCTTGCTTGCGCTGTTACGTCGACACCGTATCTGGTTGGCGGTGTTATTCATTTTATCTATTGTCCTGATCGTCGTTCTCGTGCGTTCGAGCGATGGTCAGCAGTACGCCGGTCCTCGAGACGGCGGGGATCGCAACGCTGCGCGCACCATACCCGTGGCGGCCGTGCCGGTGAGGACCGGCGACATCAATGTCTATCTCAACGCGCTCGGAACAGTAGTGCCGCTCAACATGGTTACGGTGAGAAGCCGTGTGGACGGCCAACTGGTGCGGCTTCTGTTTCAAGAAGGCCAGATGGTTCAAGCGGGACAGCTACTTGCACAGATCGACCCACGCCCGTACCAGGTAATGCTAGTCCAGGCTGAAGGCCAGATGGCGCGCGATCAAGCGTTGCTTGCGAACGCGCGCCTCGATCTTGAGCGCTATATCACGCTGTTCGCCCAGGATTCTATTGCGAAACAACAGGTGGACACGCAGCAGGCCCTGGTGCAGCAGTATGAAGGCGCGGTCAAAGTTGACCAAGGACAAATCGACAACGCGCGGCTGCAGCTTGACTACGCGCGCATCACCGCGCCCATCGGCGGGCGCGTCGGCCTGCGCCAGGTGGACCCGGGTAACATCATTCATGCGAGCGATCAGAACGGCTTACTGGTGATTACGCAGCTCCAGCCCATCACGGTCCTGTTCACCATTCCGGAAGACAGCCTCCCGGGCGTGATGAAGCAGCTACGGGCGGGGGCGAAGCTGCTGGTCGATGCCTATGACCGCGCGCAAAAGACGAAACTCGCCACCGGCGCGCTGGTGGCCGCGGACAACCAGATCGATTCCAGTACCGGCACGATCCGGCTTAAAGCGCAGTTCCGCAATGACGACGGGGGTTTGTTTCCCAACCAGTTCGTGAATGTCCGCCTCCTCCTCGACGTGAAGCGAGGCGCGACACTCATACCGTCGGCCGCCATTCAGCGCGGCGCTCAAGGCATCTTCGTCTATGTCGTTAAGGCGGACAACACGGTAACGCTGCGGCCGGTCGGCATCGGCGCCAGCGAAGGCGAAAATGCGGCCATTGACTCCGGATTGACACCGGGCGAGTTGGTGGTGGTGGATGGCTTAGACAAATTGCGTGACGGCACCAAGGTCGAGCTGCCAACTAAGGGGGCCGACGCGCCGCCACAAAATAGCGACGTGCCCGCCAGGAAAGGCCCGGTGCGTCGTCCTATGGGCGGCACATGAGCCCTTCGCGACCATTTATCCTGCGTCCGGTGGCGACCTCGCTGCTGATGGCCGCGATCCTGCTGGCGGGCATCGCCGCCTACCACATGCTGCCGCTCTCCGCCCTGCCCGAGGTCGACTACCCGACCATTCAGATCGTGACGCTTTACCCGGGGGCGAGCCCCGATGTGATCACCTCGTCGATCACCGCGCCGCTCGAGCGCCAGTTCGGACAGATGCCGGGGCTCAACCAGATGTCCTCCACGAGCTCGGGCGGGGCCTCGGTGATCACGCTGCAGTTCACGCTCGAGCTCACCCTGGACATTGCCGAGCAGGAAGTCCAGGCAGCGATCAATGCGGCGGGGAACCTGCTGCCGCAGGACCTGCCGATGCCGCCGATCTATAGTAAGGTGAATCCTGCCGACGCGCCGATACTGACCCTCGCGATCACCTCCACGACGCTGCCGACGCCCAAGGTGCAGAACCTCGTCGACACGCGGCTCGCCCAGAAGATCTCGCAGCTGCCAGGCGTGGGGCTGGTCAGCATCGGCGGCGGCCAGCGGCCGGCGGTGCGCATCCAGGCCAACCCTACGGCGCTGGCGGCTTACGGTTTGAGCCTTGATGACCTGCGCACCGCGATCGGCAACGCCAACGTGAATCAGGCCAAGGGGAGCTTCGACGGGCCGACCCGCGCCTCCACCATCGACGCCAACGACCAGCTCAAGTCGGCTGACGAATACACGCAGCTCATTGTCGCGTACAAGAACGGCCGGCCGATCCGTCTGTCCGACGTCGCCGACGCCAGGGACGGCGTTGAGAACACGCGGCTTGCCGCATGGGCCAACCAGTCCGCGGCGGTGATTCTCAACATCCAGCGCCAGCCGGGCGCGAACGTGATCGAGGTGGTGGACCGCGTGAAGCAGCTGCTGCCGCAGCTCCAGGCCACGCTGCCGGGCTCGGTCGACGTGAGCCTACTCACCGACCGCACGACGACGATCCGCGCCTCGGTCAAGGATGTGCAGTTCGAGCTCATGCTGGCCGTGGTGCTGGTGGTGATGGTGATCTTCCTGTTTCTGCGCAGCGCGTCGGGGACCGTTATCCCGAGCATCGCCGTGCCGGTGTCGCTGGTGGGGACCTTCGGCGTGATGTACCTGGCCGGGTTCAGCATCAACAACCTGACGCTCATGGCGCTGACCATCGCCACCGGCTTCGTAGTGGACGATGCGATTGTCATGATCGAAAACATCACCCGCTACATCGAGGAGGGCGATCCGCCGCTCGCGGCCGCGCTGAAGGGCGCGGAGCAGATCGGCTTCACCATCATCTCGCTCACTTTCTCGCTGATCGCGGTGCTCATTCCGCTGCTGTTCATGGGCGACGTGGTGGGGCGGCTGTTCCGCGAGTTCACGATCACGCTCGCGGTGGCGATCCTGATCTCGGCGGTGGTCTCGCTCACGCTCACGCCGATGATGTGCGCGAGGCTGCTGCGCCATACCCCCGAGGCCGAGCAGGGCCGGTTTTATCGGGCGAGCGGGCGGTTCTTCGACGCGGTGATCGCGCGCTACGGCGTGATGCTCGACTGGGTGCTGGAGCGCCAGCGCGCCACGCTGCTCGTCGCGATCGGCACGCTGGCGCTGACGGCGCTGCTCTACATCTTCATTCCCAAGGGCTTCTTCCCGGTACAGGACACGGGGGTCATCCAGGGCATCTCCGAGGCGGCGCAGTCGATCTCGTTCTCCGCGATGGCCGAGCGCCAGCAGGCTCTGGCGCGCGCCGTGCTGCAGGACCCGGCGGTCGCGAGCCTGTCGTCTTTCATCGGGGTGGACGGCATCAATGCGACGCTGAACAGCGGGCGCATGCTCATCAACCTGAAGCCGCTGAAGGAGCGGCGCGTGAGCGCCATCGAGCTGATCCGCCGCCTACAGCCGAGGCTAGCGCAGGTGGAGGGAATCTCCCTCTATATGCAGCCGGTGCAGGACCTCACCATCGAGGACCGCGTGAGCCGCACGCAGTACCAGTTCACGGTCGAGGACGCGGATCCGGACGAGCTGAGTGTCTGGGTGCCGAGGCTCGTCGAACGGCTGCGCCGGCTGCCGCAGCTCGCGGATGTGGCGAGCGACCAGCAGGACCAGGGCCTCCAGGCGTACATCGAGATCGACCGCGGCACCGCGAGCCGGCTCGGCATCACGCCAGCGGCGATCGACAACGCGCTCTATAACGCCTTCGGCCAGCGGCTGGTCTCGACCATCTTCACGCAGACCAGCCAGTACCGCGTGGTGCTGGAGGCGCAGCCCGATTTTCAGAAGGGCCTGGCAGCGCTTGATGATATCTTTGTCTCGACCGCTCCGATCGCGCAAACTTCCGCGAGCGGTCAGCCGGTCAGCGGCCAGCAGACAACCGCAAGCAGTCAACAAACGCCGCCGCAGCAGGTGCGCCTGAGCGCGGTGGCGACCGTGGTCGAAAAGACCGCGCCGCTGGTGATCAACCATCTCGGCCAGTTCCCGGCCGCGACCATCTCGTTCAACCTCGCGCGCGGCGCGGCGCTCGGCGACGCGGTGAAGGCGATCCGCGCCGCCGAGCAGGAGATCGGCGTACCGATCAGCGCGCAAACACGCTTTCAGGGCGCAGCGCTCGCCTTCCAGGCCTCGCTCGACAACACGCTGCTCCTGATCCTGGCCGCGATCGTCACGATGTATATCGTGCTCGGCGTGCTGTACGAAAGCTACATCCACCCGATCACGATTCTCTCCACGCTGCCCTCGGCCGGCGTCGGCGCCCTGCTCGCGCTCATGCTCTCGCGCAGCGACCTCGGCATCATCGCGATCATCGGCATCATCCTCCTGATCGGCATCGTCAAGAAGAACGCGATCCTGATGATCGACTTCGCGCTCGACGCGGAGCGCAAGGAAGGCAAGAGCCCGCGCGAGGCAATCCGCCAGGCGTGCCTGCTGCGCTTCCGGCCGATTCTGATGACCACCATGGCGGCGCTGCTCTCCGCGCTGCCGCTCATGCTCGGCGCCGGCGTGGGCTCCGAGCTGCGCCATCCGCTCGGCATCACCATGGTGGGCGGGCTGCTGCTCTCGCAGGTGCTGACGCTCTTCACCACGCCGGTCATCTATCTCGCGTTTGACCGGCTCGCCAGACGTGCGGAACATCGCCTCCGGGCGAGGCCTGCGATCGATCAGCAAAGCGACAGCGCCCGTTCATGAATATCTCCGCTGCCTTCATCGAACGGCCGGTCGCGACCACCCTGCTCACGCTGGGCTTGGCGCTCGCCGGCGCAGTCGCGTTCACGCTGCTGCCGGTATCGCCGCTGCCGCAAGTGGACTTTCCGACCATCTCGGTGCAGGCGCAGTTGCCCGGGGCGAGCCCTGAGACCATGGCGGCAACGGTGGCCACGCCGCTCGAGCGCTCGCTCGGCCGCATCGCGGGCATCACCGAGATGACCTCGTCGAGCTCACTCGGCTCGACGCACATCATTCTGCAGTTCGATCTCGACCGCGACATCGACGGCGCCGCCCGCGACATCCAGGCGGCGATCAACGCCGCGCGCAGCCTCCTGCCCACGGGGCTGCCGAGCAACCCGACCTACCGCAAGGTGAACCCGGCCGACGCGCCGATCATGATCCTGGCGCTCACCTCGGACTCGATGACGCAGGGCCAGATATACGACGCCGCTTCGACCATCCTCGCCCAGAAATTCTCGCAGGTGAAGGGCGTCGGCCAGGTGAGCGTGGGCGGCAGCGCGCTGCCCGCGGTGCGGGTCGAGCTAAACCCCAACGCGCTCAGCAAGTACGGCATCGGCCTCGAGGACGTGCGCAACGCGATCGTCGCGACCAACGCGAACCGGCCGAAGGGCGTGGTGGAGAACGGGAAACGGCAATGGCAGATCTACGCCAACGACCAGGCGAAGAAGGCCGCCGAGTATCTACCGCTGGTGGTGGCGTTCCGGCGCGGCGCCCCGGTGCGTCTGGCGGACGTCGCCGAGGAGGTCGTCGATTCGGTGCAGGACCTGCGCAACGCCGGCTCGGCCAACGGCAAGCCGTCGGTGCTGATCGTCCTCAACCGGCAGCCGAACGCCAACATCATCGAGACCGTCGACCGCATCAAGGAACTGCTGCCGCTGATGCGCGCCTCCATCCCGAGCGCGGTCAACCTCGAGGTCGCCCTGGACCGCACGCCGACCATCCGCGCCTCGCTGCGCGAGGTCGAGCGCACGCTCCTGATCTCGACGGGGCTGGTGATCATGGTGGTGTTCCTGTTCCTGCGCAGGGGGCGCGCAACGCTGATCCCGAGCGTGGCGGTGCCGGTCTCGCTGATCGGCACGTTCGGCGTGATGTATCTGTGCGGCTACAGCCTGAACAACCTGTCGCTTATGGCGCTCACCATCGCCACCGGCTTCGTGGTGGACGACGCCATCGTGGTGCTGGAAAACATCTCGCGCTACATCGAAAATGGTATGGCGCCGATGAAGGCGGCGCTGCTGGGCGCGCGCGAGGTGGGCTTCACCGTGCTGTCGATGAGCCTGTCGCTCATCGCCGTGTTCATCCCCCTCCTTCTCATGGGCGGCATCGTCGGGCGGGTGTTGCGCGAATTCGCCGTGACCCTGTCGGTCGCGATTATGGTGTCGCTGCTGGTGTCGGTCACTACCACGCCGATGATGTGCGCGCTGCTCCTGCGTGCGCAGACCGGCGGCGCGCGCGGCCGCTTCGACCGGGCCGGCGAGCGGGTATTCGCCGCCATACTGCGCCGGTACGAGAGGTCCCTGACCTGGGCGCTGCGGCACGGTCGCTTCATGATGGTGCTGCTGCTCGGCACGGTATGCCTGAACGTCTATTTGTACGCCATCGTCCCGAAGGGCTTCCTTCCGCAGCAAGACACAGGGCGCGTAATCGGCTCCATCCAGGCCGACCAGGATATTTCCTTCCAGGCGATGCGGCAGAAACTCGCCGACTTCATCGAAATCGTGCGCCAGGATCCGGCCGTGGAGAACGTGATCGGATTCACCGGCGGGGGCTTCGGTGGCGGCCGCAATACCGGCATTATGTTCATGACCCTCAAGCCGCTCAAGGAACGGAAGATTTCGGCCGACATGGTGATCGCGCGCTTACGCGTCAAGCTGGCACGCGAGCCGGGCGCCAACCTGTTCCTGGTGCCGGTGCAGGACTTCCGCATGGGCGGGCGCGCGAGCAACGCGCAATACCAGTTTACGCTGCAGGCGGACAATCTCGCCGACTTGCGCACCTGGGAGCCGCGCATCAGGCGGGCGCTCTCGCAGCTGCCCACACTGGTAGACGTGAACACCGACCAGCAGGACAAGGGCCTGCAGACTACGCTGGTCATCGACCGGGACACGGCCTCCCGCCTCGGAGTGACGGCAAAGACGATAGACGCGACGCTCAACGACGCCTTCGGCCAGCGCCAGGTCTCGACGATCTACAACCCGCTCAACCAGTACCGGGTGGTTATGGAGGTGGCCCCGCGGTACTGGCAGAGCCCCGAGGCGCTGAAGAGCGTGTACGTGATCACGCCGGACAACTCGCAGGTACCGCTTTCGGCCTTCAGTCATTTCGAGCTGACTAACACGCCGCTCGGTGTCAACCACCAGGGACAGTTCGCGGCCGCGACCATCTCGTTTAATCTGCCGCCCGGCGTTTCGCTGTCCGACGCCACGCGGGTGGTAAGGGATACGCTCGACCGCATCGGTGTCCCGACCTCGATCCACGGCACGTTCCAGGGCACCGCGCGGGCGTTCCAGGCGACGCTCCAGAGCCAGCCGTGGCTGATCCTTACGGCGCTGCTCGCCATCTACATCGTGCTCGGCGTCCTGTACGAGAGCTACGTGCATCCGATCACGATCCTGTCCACCCTGCCGTCGGCCGGCGTGGGCGCGCTGCTTGCGCTGCTCGCGTGCCGGACCGAGTTCAGCATCATCGCCTTCATCGGCGTAATCCTGCTGATCGGCATCGTCAAGAAGAACGCCATCATGATGATCGACTTCGCGCTGGACGTGGAGCGCAAGCAGGGGATGCGCCCGGAGCAGGCGATCTTCCAGGCCTGCCTGCTGCGCTTCCGCCCGATCATGATGACCACCATGGCCGCGCTGCTCGGCGCAGTGCCGCTCGCGATCGGCTTCGGCGACGGCGCCGAACTGCGCCGGCCGCTCGGCATTTCAATCGTCGGCGGCCTGATCGTGAGCCAGTTGCTGACGCTCTATACCACACCGGTGGTCTACCTCTATCTCGACCGGTTCCGGCTATGGTGCCAACGCATCAGGCCGGGGCGGCGCCGCGATACCGCTTTGGAGACACGATGATGCGCGCTGCTATAAAAGACGCTGCGCTCGCGGCGGCGTGGGCGGCACTAAGCGCTTGCGCGGTCGGCCCCGATTACGTGCGCCCGAGCGTCGATGCGCCGGCCGCCTACAAGGAGGCCGCCAACTGGAAGATCGCGACACCGCAGGACAACGTGAGTCGCGGCAAATGGTGGGAAATCTTCGGCGATCCGCAGCTAAACGCGCTCGCGGAAAGTATCGACATCTCCAATCAGAACGTGCGCGTCGCCGAAGCTCAGTTTCGCCAAGCGCAAGCGCTCGTGCAGGCCGCGCGCGCAGGGCTGTTCCCGAGCGTCTCGGGCAGCGCGTCCGTGACCCGCAGCCAGTCGCCGAGCGGCTTCGGCAACTCCGCGACTCGAAATCAGTCTTTAAGCGCCGGGAGCGCGGTCACGAGCCACGATCTCTCCATCGATGCGACCTGGGAGGCGGACGTGTGGGGCCGCGTGCGGCGCACGGTGGAATCGAACACGGCGGGCGCACAGGCAAGCGCGGCTGACCTGGAGTCCGCGCGCCTCTCCGCGCAAGCGGCGCTCGCGCAGAACTATTTCCAATTGCGTATACTAGATCAGGAGAAGCGGCTGTTCGACGACACCGTCGCCACATTGGAAAAATCGCTCGAGCTGACGAAAAACCGCTATGTGGCCGGCGTCGCCGGCAAGGTCGACGTGGTCCAGGCGGAAACGCAATTGCGCAGCACGCAGGGGCAGGCCATTGACGTCGGCGTGCAGCGCGCCCAGCTCGAGCACGCGATCGCGCTGCTCGTCGGAAAGGCGCCCGCGGACTTTTCCATCGCACCCGCGCCGCTGAACGTGGCGATGCCGTCCATCCCTCTCGGCATGCCCTCCGCGCTGCTCGAACGGCGGCCCGATATCGCCGCGGCGGAGCGCCGGGTTGCCGCCGCCAATGCGCAGATCGGTGTAGCGAAGTCGGCGTTCTTTCCGGCCATCACGCTTGCCGCTTCCGGCGGTTATCAAAGCTCAAATGTGGCGCAATGGTTTACCCTGCCGAACCGATTCTGGTCGCTCGGTTCGACCGTGGCGGAGGTCCTGTTCGACGGCGGCCTGCGGCGCGCCCAGACCGCTCAGGCGATCGCCGCCTACGACGCCAGCGTGGCTGGTTATCGCCAGACCGTGTTGACCGGATTTCAGGAGGTCGAGGATAACCTGGCGGCGCTTGGGATCCTGGAGCAAGAAGCGCAGGTGCAGGACCAGGCGGTGCAAGCCGCGCGAGAATCCGTAACGCTGACGACCAACCAGTATAAGGCGGGAATCGTAAATTACCTCAACGTTATCACCGCGCAGACGATCGCGCTCAGCAACGAAAGAGTGGTGGTGGACATTCTGGGTCGGCGGTTGACCGCCAGTGTTCTCCTTATTAAGGCGATAGGCGGCGGTTGGAATGGGCCGAAACCGCCACTTGCCGATAAGCTCATTAACAACGACAGCCGCCAGCAGTTGGATAGAAACGTATCAGACATCGGCGCGGCGCCAAAACCAATGGACCAGCACGAAGTGAAATAAAACACGGATGAGCCCGGAACCACGATTCCTCTTACTTCGCCATTCGAACCACGGATTTAATCCGCAAATTTGACGAAACAACGGACTTTGAAATTGCCTATTGGAGAAAAACCGGCCAAACGCGCCCCGTTTGCGCGCTTTTAGTCCGCTTTACACGCGAACGGTGACGGAAATTACGCTGAAAGTATTTGAAACTTAGGCCCTTTCTCCAAAGCCCGGAGAAAGGTCACCAAAGCTTTTGACTGAATGGCGGAGGGCCAGTCTTATACGAACTCTTTTCCGGCATCAAGTTTCCCTACAAGTAGGGAAACTACAGGGAAGAGATGCGCCTGTAACGTTTCGATGCGGAAGGCGTCGCTATAGGCAAGTGTTTAAGTGGCGATTTCCGGTAAGCGCAATTCCGATAACAGGGAATTAAAATATTTTCCCCCCTGGATTGCCTGACGACCCTTTGACCCGGCACCCACCTCGGTCGCGAGGAGCATCTTAAGGTAGCTGACTAATGGCTCGTGAGGGGGCATGACCAGCATCCAGGCCGGTTTCGATGGAAAATTTTTTAAGTAGCTCCTGACGATTATGCACGTCCAATTTTTCGTAAATCTTGCGCACGTGGTCGACCAGTGTATGCACACTGATGTTAAGCCGCTTTGCAATCTCCGCGTGGGTGTAGTCCGATAAGAGTAACTGGCATATCTCTTTTTGGCGGGTGGACAATGGATACGCGTTCATCCTGGAAAACAATGTCAGAATAAGCGGTTCGTGATACTCAATAGTCATACCAATCCGCTTGCCTTGAGTAAATTCACGATGGTCCAACCAATAAGCGCGGAACGTGAAGCGGCCCCAGGGATTGTGGTGATGTAGGACCGGAACCGGAGCAGGCTTCCCTTGGAAGAGCTCCGAGAGATTTTTGCAGAGCCGCACTAACGCCGGCGGCACAGAGAGCCAGCCTGGATCTTTCATCGTCGATTGCGAAATTTGCGGATGCGTCGCCCAAAATAATAGCTCGTGGGCTTGCGGGCATGCGTATTCGATTTCTCCGTTCTCAGTCAAAATTGCCATGCCATGCTTACCTGTGGAGATAAATACGGGCTGCTTATCGGTACGCACACGCAGTCCGTGCGCGATGTAAGGAATAAGCCCTAAGAGTATATATTCATCCCCTTGCGTGAACGGCGCTTCTCCTGGTGTGCGCGCCAGCACCAACTCACCGAGGGCGCGGTTATGTTCATGAATAACGGTCGCCAAGATATGGTGCGCCTTAAGCGGTCGTAAGATCTCCTGATAAAAGTCGGACTGGAAGAACTTTTGGTTGTGGTAGCGATTCCAATTCACTGTGCCGCGCTCCGAGCGCATAATCTCTGAGAACGGAGGTTTGGCTTCCTGCTCACGTTTATTAACGAATTCCCTCAAGTACAGTTCGGCAATCTGAGCAAGAGAAGGTAGGTCAAAACAAAACATATTGGACACCTGATAATGTTCGTCTGCCCAAAGGAAAATCTGAAAATGGGAAGGTACTAGCTTTTGGATGCTATCAAACAAGGCGGGCATAATACTCTCACCGCCTAGACCCAAGCAGCACAGTTGACGAATATCGGTTATCGTCCTAGATGGTCTCATGATCCCGTCCGTGGCCGTGATTTTAGCGAAGCGCATTCTGACCTCTCCCCCTCTTTTTGTCCACTTCCAATAACGGAGTTTTCATCCTTTGACGGTCCCCCATTTCTAGTCCAGATACCGACTTTAGGAATCGGGCTTCTTGACTGTTTCCCTATTTCTAGTCCATTTGATAAGTTAAAAAATTGCTTCATGCAGTCTGTTTAAGCCGACAGCTTTGGATAAACTCTTGGGGTGCCGTCCTAAGGATCGATGCCGCCGTTGCGTGTTGTAGTCGATTTTGTTAAAACAATTACCCCATGCTAAGGGGGTAGTTAATTCAATCCGATTCCTATATCTATAGGTGGCCTAATCTGTTGACGAGGGTATCCGTTGCACAAGCTAAATCTGTGAAAGCCGGCGAAGCTATCTGCGCGGAGATCAGTTACAGGTGTACGTGGTGTGAACTATTTCACGGAAGAAGATGTACGTTATACCGCTGCCTAAGGCGGAAGTTTGGGTTTTTGATAATCAAGTTTATCGGGGCTGCGTTGGAGCATGCGCTACATATAGGAACGGAATTTCGCATTCTTAGCCAGGGATGATGAGAAAGGCGATTGCTTTGCGGCAGGTGCTTGCGCCTTGCGAGAAAGGTAATAGCCAGTATGGCCTAAAGACTAGGGAGGATGTTATAAGCAATGAAGCCACATTTTAACTCTTTTAGCGACTTTTACCTTTATTATCTTTCTCAACACAAGAATAGTATATCGCGCGTCCTTCATGCTATTGGCTCAATTTTAGGAACAGTTCTTTTCCTCTTTGGAATTTTCTACCATAACTATTATTTATTCTTGTTAGCATTTTTATTTGGCTATGGCTGTGGCTGGATTGGACACTTCGTTTTTGAAAAAAATAGACCGGCAACATTCCGCTATCCATTCTATAGCTTTGTCGGTGACTTCCGTATGGCTATCGACCTGATGCTTGGGCGCATTAAGCCATAGGATGCTGTGTTATTGCGCAGGTATTTATCATGCAATTTAAATACTGCCCCATTTGCTCAAAAGAGCTGGTTTCGGGCTTAGTTGGTAACAGTACTCGCGAATATCTGAAGTGTTCGGAGGATACCTGTGGCTATGTCCATTGGGACAATCCAGCCCCT
>DATGVQ010000160.1:0-5156 GCA_035300145.1 Acidiferrobacterales bacterium
GCAGGGGATTTGTTATCCGCTTTAAGGAATTCGACATGAACTCAGAATCGTTTAAGTCGCATCTGTTTTCCCATGGCATGCTCGCGAATATGAGCAGTGACCAGTTTCCGACCGTCGTTTCCGCCTGGTTTGACAAAGCGCTCGAGCTGCGCGCGAATGCCACACATTTTGGCTACGTTTACGAGGGAAATCCGACAGTTAATTGCGCTTCTGGAAGTTTCACGCTGTCTCCCGGAATGTACTTTTCGGTACCGGGAGATGCGGCTATTTACGGCGCCGGCAAAGGCATCGCCATTTCACGGCTAGGCTATCAAGGTTTTTTTCTTATCGGCGGTCCGGTCGAAGAGCGGGGCAGGTTAAAGTACATCGATGGGTGCACGGATTCACTCCTGATTCCTCCGGTAATGATGGGCGACCCGTGCTTGAATTTCCTGTATTTTCCGTCGGGTGTCAGGCAAACCCAGCATACGCATCCGTCCATGCGCGTGGGAATGGTGATACGCGGAAGTGGCCATTGTGTCACGCCGTCGGCGACGACTCCGTTGGTTCCGGGTGAAGTCTTTGTTATCCCGGCGCAAGGCGTTCACGGTTTCCATACGGAAACTTCCTCGATGGCGGTCGTCGCCTATCACCCAGATAGCGATTTTGGGCCGACGCATGAGGACCATCCGATGATTAATCGGACCATCGTCAATGGTCGATCGGCAAGTTTGCTCGCGGACATTCGGACTACGTAAATCATGGCACAAGTTGCAAACAAGACGATAAAAGGGCCGTTTGACGATCATCCCCAGTTCTATCTGGCGGATAATCGACAATACCGGGGATCCAATCCGGTCACGCGGGTGACGCTTGAGGCCAAGATGAGCGTGCTGTTGCCGGAATGGCTCGTGAGAAATAAATCCGTCTTGGATTTGGGATCCTGTCTCGGCGCGGCGGGTCAATGGGCCCTTTTTTATGGCGCGGCATCATACACTGGCGTTGAAGTACAGGATGCTTATGTCACAAAATCGCGCGATTTATTAAGCCATTGGGGCGATTGTTGCCGTGTCGTTGAAGCCGATATCCGGAGTTTTCTGCGAAGTTGTGACACCGGCGCTTTCGATGTTGTCGCCGCCGCCGGCGTCGTTTTTCATTTTATCGATCCAAAGGCCATCATCGACGAAATGTGTCGTGTTGCGAAGGGATCGGTCGTGGTTGAATCCCTCCATCCCAACTGCGTCAGGGACGGCACCGTCAGCTCGCATGCGCTGGTTACGGAATACACGTTCAATCAGGATGTGAATTTGGCGGAAGGTAAGGAATCCTTGACCGGGCTGTGTGCCGGTTCTACGGTTGCGGCCATGGATATCTTTTTCCGTCTTAATCAATTCGAAAAGAAGGAGGACACGTTGCCATTTCCAGTGTCGCCGGATACGGTGATTTACACCGATACCGCGCTTACACGCGGCAATGTCCCCATTCGCTATGCAGTCCGTTATCAGCGGAAGCCTGAGATGCGACGGCTCAAAACTTTGGAAGAAAATTTACCCCGTGCCGAAGGTATTCGAAAATCATGGCAAATGGACCCAAGCTATACCGAGGGAACGATAAAAAACAAAAAAGTCGCCGCCAGGGTCCGCTCTACATTCAAACAATGGGAATTTGATGCCGAAATTGCCGCGTCTTTTGAGAAAATTGCAGAAACTTCGATTCCCAATTATCACCTTGTCTTGGATAAAACGATTGAGGTAATCAGGAAGCGCGGGTATGACAATCCGAAAATCATCGACGTCGGCAGCGCGATCGGTACGATGCTAAAAAAATTATATGACAACGGTTTCCGGAATATTTATGGCGTCGACAATTCGCCGGATATGCTGGCACGCTCATTCGCGAACGCGACCTTAATCCAATCGGACACATTTCCGTCGGAATATGGAAAGTTCGATGTGGTCATTGCCAATTGGGTGCTGCATTTTGTCCATAATCGGGAGGCCTATTTGCAGTCGATCGCGAAGGCGCTGAGCCCGGGTGGCATCCTCATACTATCGGAAAAAGTAACCTCGAGTGATTTCGCACATTCGCTCTATCATGATTTCAAAAAACGCCAGGGCCTGACGCAGGAAGACATCGACTGCAAACAAAAGCAGCTGGTGGGCGTATTAACGCCTTATCCGCTTTCCTGGTATTTCGAGGTCTTACACAACCTCGGGTTTAAGCACGTTGATATTATTGACGCCAGCTATGCATTTACAACGCTCATGGCGTCGGCGGGCGATAACTAACTGGGCGTATGCAATATGTGGCTGGAAATTGACATTGTGACATTTGCGCTGCGGCAGGAGGGCCTGCAAACAAGGGCGCTTGCTGCGTCGACGCTTTATACCTCCCCAGGCCTGGAGGCACTTCCTTCAGCGAAAGGGCTGGCGGACGCGGAGTATGGGTTTGCCATCGAGGTCGATGCCAGGTCAAGGGAAGTTGTCTTTGGCCGTGATTATCTCGGCCATTACCCGCTATTTTATGCATGCACGAATGACGGCCTGCTTTTGAGTGACGATATCCATCTGATTATCGATCGGCTCAAGCGCAATGGGACCACGCTCACCGTCTCCGAAGAGGCAGTGGGATTTTATTTTGCAACGGGCTATATCCCGCAAGGGATGACGCTCTTCCGCGAGATTAGCGCCTGTGAGAACGCCTCGTTATATCACTGGAAAAATCGCCGAATTGTGCGCGAGAGTCTGTTTGTTCCGATCGAAGAGGATCCCAATTTCTCGCTGGCGGAACTCGGCCGGTGCATCGAAGCCGAGGTTGCGCGTCTTGCGCGCACCAGTGATCAAATCGATGTGTGGTGTTCCGGCGGCATCGATTCGTCGATCATGGCGCGGTGCTTCAACAACAACGGCTGGAAGGCCGATGTATTGACGTTGGGCTACGGCGAAGAAATCACCGAGATCTACGGCGATGGCGAGATACGTTTTGCACAAGAGATGGCCGACGCCTGCGGCGTCCCCTTACGTTTTGCCGAGTTGAACGGCAAGAGTTATGCCGCGATCTACGACCAATTCACGAAGAACCACTATGGCCCGGTCATCGATACCGACGTATTGCCGAAATACGTGCTTGCGAGCGTCACGCGCGATCTGGCCATCACGGGCGAAGGTGGTGACCCCTTGTTTTCAGGCGCGAAAAACAACACCGTGCTCTACGCGCACGAGCGCGCCGCGCACGTATCTCTGGCGGCGATTTATACCGCAGCGCATAAGCGCTTTGACCGGCGCTTGGAGAAGATCCTTACCCATGGCCAGGATCTAAAATTGCTGGTCGTCGAGCATTTCGATAAGCTCTTAGCATCCTTCCCGGGGAGCCTGGTGCGCAAGCTGTTTTATCTCAATACATTCGTCAAGCAGGGCGGGCTCATCTTTCCGAACGAATATTACGCGGCGAAATGCTATGGTGTGTGGTCGCGGCATCCGTTAACATCCTTATCTGTTTACAAAGCCGCGTTTCGGCTATCGGATAATAAAAAGTATGTGTATCCCACCGGTAAACTGGCACTGATCGAACTTTATAAGAACCAGCTACCCGAGTCCATTTGGCGGCGCAAGAAATCGGGGACACGCGTGTTCCTCGACTATTACGTAAAGCAAGTGGTGCCAGGTAAGGTGAATTTGGATATCTTGGCGAACACGAATCTATGCAACGATAGCTTTCTGGATGAAATGATAAACACCAATCTAGGCGACACCGAGCCATTGTTACTGCATGCGTTATTAACTTTAAACACTTGGTTGAACAGAAAAGGAGCGGAAAAAAATGAATATCTATCCATTAAAACCGGTAGTTACCAGCAACCCACGGCTAACGCGTGATTATAACGCCAACCTCTACAGCGTCTTCTCAATTTCGGCCTGCCTGACCTCCCGGGAGGCGATAGATCTTTTAAGATCGGGTGCGATCTTTGACAGCATCACACTCGTTAACGGGGAGGGCGAAGATTTGATCGCCGAGATGGGTGACGTCGAAAACTGGGACGCGGAGATCATGCCATTTATTTACCGCACCTCCATTACTGCGACGGGTGAGAAGGCGGTTTCGCAATTGCATGAAGTGATTATGGAACGGCATTGCATTTACGGGGCCTGAGAGTCCGATCGTCTATGGAACTCAAAAGAGATCTTTTTACCCATTTAAAGAAGCTGAATGAAGGTCTGGCGGAAATCGGCGGCGAGGCGTTTTTTAATGTAAAAACTTTTCTGGTCGAGATCCGCCTAGAGAATCGCGTTCATAAGCTCTATCCGCAATTTCTGGCCATGATGAATGGCAAACGTGTCTATACGCTGCACTACGCTCCGGACGTTTTGCTCTTCTCCGGCTGGCGCTCTTATTTCGTAATGGCGGAGGATGTTCCACCCATCGGCAAGAAGTTGAAATTCAAGGAGCTGATGATCGCAAACAATCTCCGCACGCCCGAGTTTTCGATGGTAGAGAAGGCCGGCTTCCAGGATGTCATCGTAAAACGAAGCGTTTCGGCCTTTGGCATGGATGTCCGCGGGCCTTATAAATCTACGCGCAGCCGCCCGCTTAATTCGCAGAATGATGAATTCTACGAGAAATTTATCGAAGGACAGATCGTCAAGGTTTGGTATTGGGACGCCACTCCGGTTTGTCTTGAAATCAAGGACAAGCCGCTCGTGATCGGCGATGGCAAATCCACCATCGGCGAGCTGGCAAAAAAGAAGATTTTTAATGCCAAGGTTCCGCCTAATTGGACAACCGTTTCTGAGTTGCTGGCGTATTACGCTAAGGGTCTGGATACGGTATTGAAGCCGGGTGAAAAACAAGTTATAGACATTAGTTACACTTCGGAATTCTTGCATCCACTCGATACAAGCGAGGTCAATTTGCCGGTAGAAGACCCGGCGTTCGCGCCGTTGAACGAAGTGGGCCGCGTCATCGCAAAAAATCTCCCGGCGAAGTTGGCGGGTAACGCGGTTTATTCGGTGGACGCGATCCTCGATAACGAGCGGAAACTTTGGTTCCTCGAGGTCAACTTCAATCCCTTCATGCACCCCAACATCTATCCCTTTATGGTCAGAAATCTTCCCAGTATGAAGAATTTTGAAGAAATCCGGTTTGCGGCGCCGGTCCATTAAATATAAGTAAATTGCGGG
>DATGVQ010000161.1:0-16705 GCA_035300145.1 Acidiferrobacterales bacterium
CTGGAGATCGGCTCTGGGCGCGGGTTTCCGCCGGGTAGGGCGTAAATGGAGGCGTCAATAGTCATGAAATTCCCTGTATTTTTCCCTGCTAGCAGGGAATTTATGTCAGAGCACAATGGCGCTACCTTAAGCGTAGACTCCGTGGCGACTCAAGAATTAATCGTGCGCATGGCGCACGCTACACTTGCTCCGTGGCGACTTAAGTTTGTAGCCCGGATGGAGCGGAGCGGTCGCTCCCGACATCCTGTCTTCCGCGACACTTCCACGTCCCTGTGGGGCGGAATCCGGGGATGGACGGTGCCGTCGGTGGGCTCCCCCGCATTTCGCTGTCGCTTCATGCGGGCTACTCGTTGCTCTTAGCCCCCCGGCGCCGTATCCTCGATCAAAGGTGCTTAAGGTAGTGCCATTCTCCTCAGATTCGACTGGTATTGGTCTTTTACGCATGTCCTACCTTACCGCCAATTTAAATTTAGGGGAAGATTAGGCGAAGAACGCCGGCAGGTTCGTCATCACGTCGCCGAAAAACAGAGTTCCTGATTGCGGACTGCGGGACTCCGATTTCATGGACTATCTGGTGTGATTTGGCTAAGATGCGGTGGCGCTAGCAGGGCGAGTTCTACGCAAGCAAAGCCCGCAACCAGGAGCAGGTTTTATGAGTCGACCAGGCCCACCTTTTCGCGCCGATCACGTCGGCAGCCTGCTGCGCCCAAAAGAATTGTTGCAGGCGCGCGCGGATCACCAACGCAGTCTTATTTCCGCTGCCGCGCTTCGCAGCATCGAGGATGAAGCCATCCGCAAAGCGGTGAAGATGCAGGAAGACATTGGCCTGCAGGGTATAACCGACGGGGAGTACCGGCGCGGGTCGTGGCACATGGACTTCCTTTACCAAATCGGTGGCGCGACCAAGGTCAAGGACAACTTGAAGGTCAAGTTCCATAATGAAAAGGGCGACATTGAATTCACGCCCGCGGCATTGCGCGTCATTGCTAAGCTGAAGCTTGATAAGTGCATTTTCGGTGAGGATTTCGCGTTCCTCAGGTCGGTGACCAAAGCGATACCGAAGCTCACTATTCCGTCCCCCAGCATGATGCATTACCGCGGCGGCCGCGCCGCCATCGACGCGTCGGTCTATCCGGATATGGAGGGGTTCTGGCACGACCTTGCGCGCGTCTACGCGGACGAAATCGAGGCGCTGGGTAAACTTGGCTGTTCCTATCTGCAGCTTGATGATACCAGTCTCGCCTATCTTAATGATCCGGTGCAGCGGGAGTACATCACTACGCTCGGCGGCGACGGCGACAGCCAGCATCTCACCTACATCCGGCTCATCAACGCCGCACTCGCGAACAAGCCGTCCGGCATGACCGTATGCACCCATATGTGCCGCGGCAACTTCCGTTCGTCATGGGTGGCGTCGGGCGGCTATGATCACATCGCCGAAGCTGTATTCGGCGGGCTCGGCGTGGACGGCTTCTTCCTCGAATACGATGACGCGCGTTCGGGCGGCTTCGAGCCGCTACGCTTTGTGCCGAAAGGAAAAATGGTCGTGCTCGGTCTCGTAACATCGAAGCAGGGTAAACTTGAGAACAAGGACGACCTTAAGCGCCGCCTCGATGAGGCTGCGAAATTTGTGCCGCTGGAGCAGATTTGCCTTAGCCCGCAATGCGGCTTTTCTTCGACGGTCGAAGGCAATGCCCTCACGGTCGATGAGCAGATCGCCAAACTTCGGCTGGTCGTGGAGACGGCGCGCGATGTTTGGGGCTGACAACCCTGCTCACCGGCCATCGCCGTACTCGCGTTTGCACACAGCTTTGGTTGTAACAAACTTCAATAGAACCATCTGGAGGAGACGAATTATGCGTATCCCGGCGATGCCCCGCGCAGTGGGCAAGCTGTTGTTATTTCTAAGCATGCTGTTCGGAGGATCCGCTGTTGCGCAAGACACCATCAAAGTCGGCGTGATTGCCTCCTTTTCCGGGCCGTTTGCCAGTGCAGGGAGCGAAATTGAAGGCGGTATTAAGGCCTATCTGAAGCAGAACGGGGATACGGTAGCAGGCAAGAAGATCGAAGTTATTATAAAGGATACAACCGGTCCGTCGCCCGAGATCGCCAAGCGGCTGGCCCAGGAATTGGTTGTTAGGGACCAGGTTGATTTCCTCGTAGGCTTCGGATTGACGCCCGAAGCGCTCGCCGTGGCGCCGGTTGCCAGCGAAGCGAAGAAGCCGATGATCATCATGAATGCGGCAACGTCAGTGATCACCACGAAATCGCCCTACATCGCCCGTGTCTCGTTCACATTGCCGCAAGTGACGGCGCCGATGGCGAAGTGGGCCGCCAAAAACGGCATAAAGCAAGTCTACACGCTGGTCTCCGACTACGGACCGGGGATCGACGCCGAGACCGAATTCAAGAAGACCTTTACCGCGGCGGGCGGGCAAATCGTGGACGCGGTGCGAGTGCCGCTCAGGAACCCCGATTTTGCTCCCTATATCCAGCGCATTAAAGACGCCAAGCCGCAGGCCGTATTCATCTTCGTCCCGGCCGGAGAGCAGGGCATCGCCTTCATGAAGACTTTCACCGAGCGCGGTTTGGCTGAGGCCGGCATCAGGTTGATCGCGACCGGAGACGTTACCGAAGACTACCAGTTGGAAGCGATGGGTGATGCCGCGCTGGGCGTGATCACCACCCATCACTACTCGGCGGCGCACGACTCCGCTGAGAATAGGGCATTTGTGCAGGCGTTTCGCGCGGCGAACGACGCGAAGATGCGCCCCAACTTCATGGCGGTGGGCGGTTACGACGGCATGGCGGCGATTTTCGAAGTCGCGAAGAAGCTCGGCGGCAACATCGATGGCGACAAGGCCATGGAGATCTTGAAGGGCATGAAAATCGCGAGTCCGCGTGGGCCCATCGTGATCGATCCCGAGACCCGTGACGTCATCCAGACGGTATACGTTCGCCGCGTAGAGAAGGTAGATGGTCACCTCTACAACGTCGAGTTCGACAAGTTTCCCAGTGTTAAGGATCCTGGTAAGTAATCAGCAGTATGTTGAAAAAAGAGTTTTTCATCACCCTGGTAGTGTCGTGTCCCGTTAATACGCTGCAAAAGATTTCCCTCACCCCTTCCCCTCTCCCGGAGGGAGAGGGGTTCAAACTCCCTTCTCCCATCGGGAGAAGGGTCGGGGATGAGGGAGCCATGTGTCGGATTGTGGTGAGCTTGAATCATCTACGAATTAATGGGACACGACACTAGTATGGTGTCCCACAAATAACTTTCTGTAAGTTTGTAGCCTGGATGGAGCGCAGCGAAATCCAGGTCATGGCGAAGGTCCCTGGATTTCGGCGCTTCGCGCCTTCATCCAGGCTACAACAGGAGGGCGAGAGGGATGGTGCAGTACCTAACATAGATAAAGTTATTTATAGGACGCAACACTAGAATTAACGTTTGTCGAGACATGCGGAGGATAGTACCGTGAAGCAGACAGAGACTACCGCGTTCAATTCGCCACAAGCCCTGTTTCGCGCGCTCGCCGGCATTGCCTTGCTCGGGCTCGGGTTTTGGATTCTGCATAGATTTGTGGTCGCGTTCGCATGGGCGACAGTGCTGGCAATTGCCACATGGCCCTTGTACCGGCGCCTTGATCATCAGGCGCCCGCACGGCTGAATCGCTCCTGGCTTGCGCTCCTTTTTACCGTCGTAGTTGGCGCGGTTTTCTTCTTGCCGCTGCTTTATGCCGGCGTTCATATCGCGCTGGAGGCACAGAATCTTCCGCATTTCGTCACGCATTTCAAAGAAAACGGACTGCCGGCCCCGCCATGGGTCGAATCCATCCCGTGGATAGGTGCCTGGCTCCTGGCTAAATGGAATCTGTTTCTGGCCACGCCGCAGGCAGCCACGCAACTGATTAATCACGTGGACGTGGGTGCAGCGTTTGAGTGGGCTAAGCGCATAAGCCTCGAGTTGCTGCACCGAACTGCGGTCATGGCCTTTACTCTATTGATACTGTTTTTCGTCTATCGCTATGCAGACACTATTGGTGAAAAACTTCTGGTACTTGCCACCCGCCTTTTCGGTGAGCCTGCGGGTCGTTATTCCATGCATGCGGCGTCGACGGTCAGGGCAACGCTAAATGGCCTGGTGCTGGTAGCGCTGGGCGAAGGTGTATTCCTTGCCGGCGGTTATGCCGTCGCGGACCTGTCTCATCCGATCCTCCTCGGCGCACTGACTGCGTTAGTCGCCATCATCCCCTTGTTAGGCCCGGCGGTGCTTACCGTCATCTGTGTCGGGATATTCGCAAGTGGCTCGCCGGCAATCGCGGTCGCACTTCTTGTGTATGGCGGCATAGTTCTTTTCGTCGCCGATCATTTTGTGCGGCCGGCATTGATTGGCGGCACCGCGCACCTGCCATTCCTGTGGGTACTACTGGGTATCCTGGGCGGTCTTGAGAATTTCGGCTTACTGGGGTTGTTTCTCGGCCCCGCCATCCTCGCCGTTTTAATCTCGTTATGGAGAGACGTAACGGCGGAGAAGGGCGCGGATTTACCTCCTGGTCCGTGAACTCGACTCCTGGCACTCACTCTGTAATATCCTGACGATGGAGATACAAACTCATCTGTCATGGCTCGCATATAGCAAGCCGCTTTGTGAGTTTTTCATCACCCTGCCAGCATCAAATTTTGAAGTTTGCTTCGTTTGCGGAGTGAACTATGCGGGGACGGAGTGTCTCATAGACTCATATCCGTAATTTAACGGCGAAAACTCACGCTTTTTTGGCAACCTCTGTTGTTCATTCAGATGGCATACCCTTTGCTTGATACTATTTGACGAGACCCAATCACCGGGCTCGAACATACGAAGTGAAAGCTTCCACCAATGCCATGAGAACAACTTATATTGTCACAATTCTGCTGAGCATCGTGGCGGTCTGGTTGACCGGCTGCAGCCTAATAGAGCGGGCTGAGCCGGCCGCCCATGAGATTGTGTTGCCGTATGAACCGCCCAGGCTCAAGCTCACCGAGCCGCCATCCTTGCCGCCGCTGCCGCCGGAGATCGTGTTCCATGGGCCGCGCGATGCAAAGCTGATCGCGCTCACATTCGATGCCTGCGCCACGCGGGCGCTGAGCCATTACGACGAGCGGATTACGCAAGTGCTGGTTGAGAAGAAGGTGCCGGCCACGCTGTTTCTAGGCGGCAAGTGGATCGAGGAGAATCTGGACCATGCGCGGTATCTCGCATCCCTCCCACAGTTCGAGCTCGGTAACCACACGTTCCTGCATCCGCATTTGACCCAAGTCTCGGACGCGCGCCTGCGAGATGAGCTCGCCTGGACCCAAGCGGTGCTTTATACAGTGACCGGGCGGCAGGCCACGGTGTTCCGCGCCCCGTATGGGGAATACGATCGCCGGATTGTGCGGTTTGCCGCCGAGATGGGCCTTACGACAATTCAGTATGATCTTGCCTCCGGCGACCCGGACCTGCGCATTACGAAGGATAGGCTTATTACGTCCGTCATCGAGCGCGTACGGCCGGGATCGATTGTAGTGATGCACATCAACCGCCGGGGTTGGCATACGGCCGAGGCCTTGCCCGGCATCATCGACGCTTTGCGTCAGAAGGGCTTTACGTTCGTGACCGTCGGTGAGCTGCTCGCAAGCATGAACAGCGTCAAAACCGGGGCTGAGGTGGTCGGTCTCGAAAGCCAATGATATAAAAACAACGGCAATGACCAGCGCGTTAACAATCAAAAATACCGTCAGGGAACGAAGGTTTTGGCATTAAGACTCTTTTCATTAATTGTTCTTGTCAAAAATCGCGCGATAAATTCACTAATAGGAGTTTTTGATCCAAAGAGGGTGAGTGGTCCCTTTCGCCACCGACACCCAGTTCCCATTTGCCGAGTTCATGGGAAACGGTCACTTTACGCGCCTGGATGATGGACCCATCGGCTTGATTCGCAATACGCGCTCCGTCAAATTCAATTTTCCAGGCTTCAAAAGGTCTTAAGGTTAATATGGCTTCAGCTATATGGGAGGGAAATCCGGACACGGTGGAGGCAAATCTTGATAGACCCAGCAGCCCCGCTCTTCCTGAATCCAGGAAAGTCAAAAATCGGCTTACATCCCGATCATAAGAATAAGACGTGTAGGTACCTGAGAGCGATGCCCAACTGAAAGCGGATAATGTGGTCTCCATACCGCGGCCGGATTGAGTCAGATCGATGCTTGGCCGGCCATTGCGTTCATCGACGACATAACGTAGCCGCGAATAAGAGCCTTTGATTTCCAGGGCCGGGGTAAATTCTTCGCCCGCGTCTTGTTTTTTAAACGTATATCCGAGATAAGCGTTAGGGCCGGAATCATGCAATCTTTCGTTCGGTGTCCTGGAGTAGGTTAAAGCGCCTCCGAGCACCAGGTTGTTCTGTTGCCACCCCAGGCCGCCGGTAGCGGTGGAAGTGCGATCGATAACTACTCTGTTTGTTGCCGGAACAGTCGTCTTGATTCTGGCATACGCCAAGCCGAGATCCCAAAGTAATCCGCTGCCTGAATTTTCAATGTCCTTTGACTCGCCATCGTAATTGAGTGCCTCGGTAAAAATCCCTTTACCGGTAGAAGTCTGGCTCGTTACCGAATCCGTTGCGGCGGCACGGGCCGATAGGGCGAGAAAGGAAATTACTGCTGCTGCCAATAAAGTAAATTTAAATTTCGAGGAGAGCATTGATTGTCTTTAATGTTGTAGGGATTATGAAGGTATAGTAGAAGTGGTTTCCAATGTCAAAATCCAACCCTCGCTGATTTCAGCGAAGGTTGGATCGTGTGCTATTTTTTGGCAGAAGGCTTACTTACGTTTAGTGACGTCCCTCTCCATTATGCCTGTGGATATCATGACGACGGTCTTTCTTATCTTTATGCAGGTCCTTGCGATCTTGATGCAAGTCCTTCTTGTCTCCTTTTATGTCTTTCCGATCCTGGCTGATGTCAGTATTATCCTTGGCCAGTTGCTGGCGCTCTTTGGCGACGCCCGCTTTGTCACCTTCGCGCTGCTCTTGTCTTAACTCGCGGCGGTCCTGGTTGCGGGCCTTGACATCGTTGGTCACATCGCGTTTGTCCTGGCGCAGATCTTGCTTATCCTTGGCGATATCCTGGCGATCGCTGCGTATCTCCTGGGTATCTTTTTTCACGTCCTGGTCCGCCGCCTGCGCCGTTAATAACGCGGAGCTAGCCAGCGTGGTGATGACAAAAAGTAATGGTTTGATCGATTTCATGTTGTACTCCTCTATAATCAAAGCAATTGAGCTGTAAACAAGCTGAGACATCCCTCACTTCTGCCGCTTATAGAGGCAAACGCCATGCCAGAAATTAATCGTAAAAAATTAACACGTTCTGCCCGGGGATTAAGCGAAAAATGTGAAAATGGCAATGAATCCCGGCAAAAATAAACTACAATTTTTGTAGGAAACCCTTTGAATCGTATAGGGACAAGCCCATGTTTTTAAGAATATCGGCATTCTCGTTCTCGCTTTATTTGCTGAATGGCCTATTTCACTTGGCACTCGCGGCAAACGTTGCCGGGCAGATTGAATTAGCGGTGGGTGAGGTCAAGCTGATTAGCGATGCCGGTGTGGAGCGCCTTCCGCGGGTGAACGATCCGGTATTTGAACGAGACACGGTATTGGTTGGAGGCGAAGGAGAGTTGCACATACGCATGGAAGATCAGGGATTCATTGCGGTGCGGCCCAATACCAAAATGCGAATTGATGATTATCGCGCGGAAGGCGACGAGAACGACAAGAGCGTGATTACGTTACTTAAGGGAACATTCCGTTCGATTACCGGCTGGATCGGAATATATAACCGGAATAATTATCGCATTAATACGCCAACGGCAACGCTTGGCATCCGTGGCACCGATCACGAACCACTTTATATTCCGCAACCGCCGCCGGGAGAAGAGCCCATCGGTAAGCCGGGGACTTATGACAAAGTCAATACCGGCTCAACCTATATGCAAAATTCTTATGGCAAGATTGATCTTCAGGCAAATCAAGCGGGTTTTGTGCCGCATGCCGGTGCCGAGCCTCCAAAGGTATTAGCAAAAATCCCTAGTTTCTTTCGTCAAACAAAGTATGAGCATTTAATCGAACAGAAAAAAGAACTATTACACGACCGCATGGAAGAGCGCTTACAGGCAAAGCGCAGGAAGGCACAACCGGGTTCCAGCCATAAAGAATCAGTGGAAGGAGAAACCAAGAACGGCAATAAATCTACCGGTCCCAAGAAAGACCTCCGCAACGATAACCATGGTCAGCGCAAAGAACGGCGGTGAGTTTCTTGGAAAGCGCCGTTCGATTAGCACCTACGTCCGCCCTTGGGGCGCCAGCTTATTCTTCCTATGCCGGTCGCGCGGAATCTGTTAAGGCTCGAAAAACCAAGATTCCTCACCGTCTAACGGCAGTTCGGAATGACAGCAATAAACTTGCTCAGAGCTTCCTTAGATCATCTCTCGAAGTGAGGCGCGCTTTTTGTTTGGTTTTCAGTCTTGCAGTATAGTGTGCTGACATGAATTAACATTGAGGGACTTTTCGTTAACCAACTAACTGTGACAAAATTTTATGATTGATTTGTATTACTGGACAACCCCAAACGGCCATAAGATCACTATGTTCCTGGAGGAGGCGGGCGTTCCATACCGGATAATACCGGTGAACATTGGCAAGGGTGAGCAGTTCAAGCCCGAGTTTCTACGGATCTCGCCGAACAACCGGATTCCGGCGATCGTGGATCACGCGCCCGAAGGCGGCGGCGCGCCTGTTTCGGTCTTCGAGTCGGGCGCCATTCTTCTCTACTTGGCCGAGAAGACCGGCCAATTCATCCCCAGTGACTTACGCGGGCGCGTCGAGGTTCTGCAGTGGCTGTTCTGGCAGATGGGCGGGCTCGGGCCGATGGCGGGCCAGAATCATCACTTCTCGCAATACGCGCCCGAGAAGATCCCTTATGCAATCGACCGATATGTGAACGAAACTGAGCGACTTTATGCCGTGCTCAATCGCCGCCTCGCCAATCGCGAATTCATCGCCGGGAGCACGTACTCTATTGCGGATATAGCTAGCTACCCTTGGATCGTGCCCTACCAGCGCCAAGGCCAGGATCTCGACACATTCCCCCGCTTGAAACGCTGGTTCGAGACAATCCGAACGCGCCCGGCGACAATCCACGCCTACGAAAAGGCGGCAGCCATTAACACCCAGCCGGTCGTGACCGACGAGGCGCGTAAGATTTTGTTCGGGCAGAATGCCAAGACGGTCGGTAGTTAAAACGGCGTGCGACTATCAACCGCATGAGGGACCTTATGGTTATTCAGCTCTATGATCTTGCCGGCGTTGACGAGAACCGGCGCTTCAGCCCCTATTGCTGGCGCATCCGAATGGCGCTGGTACACAAGGAACTCCAAGTACAGACCATCCCTTGGCGGTTTACCGACAAGGCGGCGATCGCGTTCTCCGGGCAAGGTGCTGTCCCGGTTTTGGTCGACGGCGACCTTACGGTCGTCGATTCCTGGCGCATTGCGAACTATCTTGAGGATCAGTATCCGGACCGCGCTCCGCTATTCGGCTGCGAAGCCGCTCGGCACCATGCTCTATTCATCAAACTATGGGTGGAACGAGTGCTAAATCCATTGGCACTGCGCATGGTTGCATTAGACATATTCAAGCACCTGCACGAAAAGGACCGCGCGTACTTCCGCGAGACGCGTGAAAAACGTTTTGGCATGTCGCTCGAGGCATATGTAAGTAATCGCGAACAGGCAAGAGATGGTTTTCGCGAGGCGCTCGCGCCCCTGAGGGCGTTTCTCGGTGAACAGCCGTTCCTTGGGGGATTAAAACCGCTTTTCGCCGATTACCTCGTTTTCGGCACGTTTCAGTGGATGCGGTGCGTTTCCGATTTTCAAGTACTCGCCAAGGACGATCCCGTCTACGCATGGCGCGCACGGCTGCTTGATCTGTACGGCGGCCTCGCTCGCGCTGCCGTCGGCTATCCGGTCTAAGCGGGTTACCAAGCGTCGTGTGATCCTCACCTGAGGTTCAAGCTGACAACGCGGGTACAAAATTCTCTAACCAGTTAATTCGTATTGGCGCCAAAGTGGATTTAATGTAAGTTAAGGTTGTTCTATTTCTTCCTTGCGGCCGATCTGGTATAACACCGGAATGCGGCTCCACCTCGCCAAAGATACGCGCCTTAGAGCAAGCCTTATTGCATTTGCGCTGCTGCTCTTTCTCACACAGCTCGCCTATGTCTATCATCAATCTGATTTGGATCAGCACGCGTTTGGCGATGCGCCGGAGTGCCAATGGTGTGTTGCCGGCAGTGGGCTGCATGGCGCACTCGCCAGTGTTAGCTTAAACCTCTTCATTCCTTATCCGGAACCGGTTTTCAGCCACGATGTTACATTCGATGTTATCACCCTGGGTTCAGCGTATTTAAGCCGCGCCCCGCCCGTTACTTCCTTTACTTAAGGAAACTCTGAAAAAGTCATCCCTGACATTTTTCAGAGACGAAAAACGAAAAGTGTGATTTTCGTTTTTCTTCATTTTTCAATTACTTGCGTAATTAAAAAATGGCGGCACATCCCTATGTCGCAGGAACCTCTGACTTAATCAGAGGTTCCTTAACTAAGTACTGATATTTCCAGGCCCTCGCCGCAATCGCTTTGCTTGCGAGGGGCGTGTGTTTTTAAAACGAGGAGTAGGACTATGCCCAGGAAAACGGGGGTAGTGTGCCATGTGGGCATTACTGCCCTTTTCTATACCGGCCGAGCACGCGCCGTTACCGCACATCCCGAGCGACCTAACTCAGGAAAGTCTTATGAAACGTAATAGCTTTATTGCGATCATACTGGCGGTGTTATTTACCTTGCTGTCTGCATCTCAAGCGTTCGCGCACGGCTTTGCCGGCAAGCGCTTCTTCCCGGCCACGATTCAGACCGACGATCCCTTCGTCGCCGACGAGCTCTCTTTGCCGACCGTCTCCACTATTCTGAACCCCGCCGCCGGCGATACGCCTCAGACGCGCGAGACTGATGTCGGCGTGGCTGTCGCCAAACGCATCACGCCCAATTTCGGAGTCGAGCTCGCCGACCAGCGCCAGCGCCTCTCGCCCGAAGGTGCCATGACGCTAACCGGCTTCAGCAACCTCGAGGCCACGTTTAAGTACCAACTCGTCACGGACAAGGAGCATGAGACCATTGTCTCGGTCGGCGTCTCTTCGGAGATTGGCGGCTCGGGGAGCAAGGATGTCGGCGCCGACAGTTTCAGCACCATTACGCCGACGGTGTGGTTCGGCAAAGGTTTTGGCGATGTGTCGAACGACCATCCCCTCCTTAAACCCTTTGCCGTTACCGGCGTGATCGGCGTTGGCTTTCCCAGCAGCAATAGCACGATTAATGATACCGGCGACATCGAGCAACACCCGCATGTGCTGCATACCGACTTTGCTATCCAGTACAGCCTGATCTACTTGCAGTCTTTCGTAAAGGACGTGGGCTTAAGCGCCCCCTTCAACCGGCTTGTTGCACTCATCGAATTCTCGTTCCAAACGCCGCTCGATCGGGGTCAGTCAGGCCAGACGACGGGTACTATTAATCCCGGTGTCATCTGGGCGGGGCAGCACTTTCAGATCGGCGCGGAGGCGATCATTCCGGCAAACGCACGGACGGGTCATAATGTCGGCGCGGTCGTCCAGCTGCATTTCTTCATTGACGACCTCTTCCCCAACAGCATCGGGAAACCGCTGTTCGGAAAATGAGCTCGCGTGTAAAAACCGCTGAGGGGGCGTTGATGCCCCGCATTGGCAGCGTGGTGCTGCTGGTACTCCTGCTGGCAAACGGGAAGATAGCGCACGCCCATGCCTTCCTGGATCACGCTTCGCCGGCGGTCGGCAGTACGGTCCATCAATCCCCCAGCGAGATCAATCTCTGGTTCACCCAGCAGCTCGAACCTGCGTTTAGCACCCTCGAGATTGTCGACCAAGCCGGCCACCGCGTGGATCAGGGCGACGGGAAGGTGGATGCAAGCGATGCAAGTGTGCTGCACGCTTCGCTAAAACCGCTCGCGCCCGGCACCTATAAAGTGATCTGGCGCGTGGTGTCGGTGGATACGCACACGACTGAGGGCGATTATATGTTTCGGGTGGAGGCGAGATGAGGGCGATATCGAGAAGATGAACCGGCACTTGAAGCTTGGGCGGCAGGGCGCTCTTAGTAAGCGCCGCGACCTTAACCGGGGGAGGGCGGTGTGGGCGATCTGATGATTCTCACGCGCACTGTCCACTTCGCCTCGCTGGTGTGGCTCACCGGCATCTTTGCCTTTCTCGAGTTCGTGGCGAAACCGGCTTTGTTTGGAGCCAACGCCGCGATGCAATCGGGCGCGACGGCATTTCGCGCACGGCTGATAAGGCTGGCCTGGCCGAGCCTCGCCGTGGTGTTCGCTTCCGGACTGCTTTGGCTGGTGCTTGAGGCCATGAGCATGAGCGGGAAACCGCTCATGGACGTGCTTTCGCGACAAGCTATCATCAGCACGGTACTGGCACGCACGCGGTTTGGCCATGATTGGGAACTGCGCGCCCTTTTGCTTATTTGTTTGACCGCATTGGCGTGCGCCGCTGGTCTTGTAAGCCGCCGCCGGGCAATCGCCAGGTACGACCGGGCGGTGCTGCTCTTGAGCGGCATCATGTTGGCGGCCATTGCCTGGGCCGGTCACGCCGCCGGAACGGCGGGATGGCAGGGCTATGTCCATCTCGCTTGCGATGCGGTCCATCTTCTTGCCGCCGGCGCATGGCTCGGCGGACTCGTACCTCTCGCCGTCTTATTCGCCGCAGCGCGGCGCAGCGGTAATTCATCGTGGGCTCAGATCGCGCGTACCGCAACAGCGCGTTTCTCCATGCTGGGTCTTATCATTGTCGGCACGCTCCTCGTCACCGGCCTGGTCAATGCCTGGTTTCTGGTCGGCACGATCCCGGCGCTGATGGGGACCGCGTACGGTCACCTTCTGCTGATTAAGCTCGGCCTGTTCGTAGCGATGGTTGGCGTAGCCGCCGTCAACCGCTTAAAGCTGACACCGCGGCTCGCGCTTGCATCACACGCGCATAATATCGGCGCAAATTGGACGGCGCTTCGACAGTTACAGCGAAACGCACTCATCGAGATCGCGCTTGGTGTTATTATTCTCGCGGTCGTCGGTGCACTGGGAACTACGCCACCTGCGTTGCATAGCCAACCCTGGTGGCCGTTCCCGTATCGCTTGAGTTTGGAGGCTCTGGTTGAAGCGCCAGAGATCCGAAACCAAGTCATCGCGACGGCGGCGCTGGGCCTCATCGGGCTGGCGTTCGTCTTTCGCGGCATCCTCTGGAGCCGTTACCGCCAACGGTCGATTGTGCTCGGTTTGGTCTTATGCTTGGCCTTCGGGTGGCGCGCTTTTGATCTCCTGGCAGTTAAAGCCTACCCCACCACCTTCCAACAGTCGCCGGCGCCCTTTACTGCATTGTCCATCGCGCGGGGCGCCCACACCTATGCGCAGCATTGCACCGTTTGCCATGGTGCCGATGGCCGCGGCGATGGGCCGGCAGCCAAGGATCTGAAGGTGATGCCGGCCGATCTCACGGCCGCGCACCTCTTCGGCCACTCCGACGGGGATCTCTTTTGGTGGATCAGTTACGGCACCGCCGACGGCGTCATGCCCGGCTTTGCTGCTATGTTTGATGGACGGCAACGTTGGGATATCATCAACTTCATCCATGCACGCGCCGCGGGCATGCAGTCCGGCGATATGAGCGCGGAAGTAGCCGCTTTCCCGGGACCGGTTGCACCGGATTTTACCTTCGAGTGGCGCGACCGCCGCCAAGGAACGTTGATGTCACAACGTACGCGCGGCCCGGTTTTGTTGGTATTCTTCACCATGCCCGGCTCACGCTCGCGGCTTGAAGAACTTGATCACTGGCGCAGCAGTCTCGCCCAAATGGGTTTAAGCATGCTTGCCGTGCCGGCACAGGAACCGGCGGGAGCGGGGCGCGGCCAGCGCCCGCTGCCGGACTTCGTCGTTACCGCCGATCCTGAAGTGCCCGCCGCTTATGCGTTATTCGAGCGCCGCAAGCATCGCGCCGCGGCAAGCCACGTTGAATTCCTGATCGACCGGAGCGGGCGCTTGCGCGCACGCTGGCAACCGGGTGATCTCCCGGATTGGGGCGATACCGGGAATCTCCACGAACAGGTGAGCCGGCTCCAACGGCTACCAGCAGCACCTATCGCTCCCGGAGCACATGTTCATTGATACACAAGCAATAACTTTAATGCGTTATTGTATTTCGGTTTCACCACGTAGTTGCGCGTACAACGCCTCATAAATCAGGGCACTGCGTCCTAGCGCAAGGTCGTCATCCGGGCTCGTTAAGCGGATGCCGGAACAGATTAAATCCAAACCTGGGGCGGCAGGTTCAAGCGATAGCTCTTGCACCGTATCGGCCTCATCGATAATGCGCGCGATGCGGTCAAGAGTGGGGTCGTTAAGTTTGTACTCGCGTAAAATGGTATAAAACGAGCAATGCCCGCCGTGATGCGACAGACGCACGCCGGGAATGTCATAAGGCTCGGCACCCTTTGGAAGAGGCGAGTCATTATTAGGAACAAATACGAACTCCGCCTTGGAGTCAATGAATTTGCGGATTAACCATGCACAACCCATGCGGTCAATCCCGACATTTGCTCGTGTCACCCATTTCATCGCTTTGATTCTCCGGCAGCGGCGATAAGCGCCTCTCGTACTTTTTTGGCGAGATCGGATGGAAAGTAACTGATCGCCTCCGCCTGTTGATAGCGGCGCGATAGTGCAGTCAAATCCGGTTTTCCTTTCGCCGCCTCTTTTAGGATTTTCGCATAAAGTTTGTCTGCCTGCTCGCAAAATTGCCGCACCAGCGCATTGTGCCGCTTCTGTGAAACAGGAGTGGATTCCCATAACGTTGCTTCACCACCCGATTCTTCAATTTCCTCTACCAACCATTGTAACTGCTCGCGGGTATTCGGCTTGTCCGGCAAAACCCAAAGCGCGTCGTGCAGTGAAATCGCGCCTAAGCGCTTGAGTTTGCGCCAAATGGAAACCCGGTTCGCGCTCGGTTCACGTGGAATTTTATAGACAAGCAACAACCACGTCTTCAAATCATCGCCTCATCTCTTCATCTCACTGATGAAGCAGGGGGTATAAGACCAGCCCGACGGCCGCCGCCGCTGAGACCAGAATAGGCTCCTGAAGTTTGTTAAACCTCCACAACAAGCCGACAGTGACGAGCGCAAGCAGCGCCGTTGGAATATCCACGATGGAGCGTTCGCCAATGACCACGACGGCACCGGTAATGGCGCCGATCGCCGCCGCCGTGACGCCATCGACAAAAGCAACGATTGCCGGGCGTTTGCCGTATTTCTTAAAGTAGGGTGCCGGAATGATGGTAAACAGGTAGCAAGGCAAAAAAGTGCCCAGCGCGGCGACCACCGCACCCGACAGACCTGCGACTAGATAGCCGATAAACCCGACGGTAATGACGACGGGGCCCGGAGTGATCATCGCCACCGCCACCGCATCGACGAACTGACGGTCATTCAACCAATGGTGCTCGTTTACCACGCCACTATAGAGAAACGGCACGATCGCGAGCCCGCTGCCAAAGACAAAGGCACCGGCTTTGGCAAAAAACGCACCGATTTGCAGCAGTAATGGCCAATCGAGGTTTGCGACCAAGATAGTTGGAGGAACTAATTGTCCGGCCAAGACCATGCTCGCGGCGTTTTTGCCAAACCAGTTTTTAGGTGGCGCCCGCCACAGCCACACGACCACGCCGGAAAACAGAAAGAGCGACACCAGTTCCGATTGGGTGATGATGGTGACGCCGGCGCTGATAACATAAATGGCCCAAAGCAACTTGTCTTTGCCAACATTCCTGACGGTAAGCTTATAGGCGCTCACGGCGATGATACCGATGACGACGGCGCCGACCCCGTAAAACACCGCCTGCATCCAGCTTAAGCCGCCGAAACGCATATAGGCCCAGCCGAGCGCAACCACCATAAGGAATGAGGGGAGGACAAACGCGATGCCAACCAAGGTGGCGCCAAGAATGCGGTAATGCACGTAGCCTAAGTACATCGCCAACTGGGCGGCGAGTGGTCCCGGCATCAATTGCGCTAAAGTGAGCCCCTCCTTGTAATCCGCCTCGCTGATCCAGCCGCGCCGCTCGACCAGATCCCGATGCATGTAGCCGACCAGGGCGACCGGGCCGCCGAACCCAAATGTGCCGAGCCTTAAGGCGTAAACGGCGAGTTGCCATAATGAATAGCCGGCTGTAGCAGCCGGCGGCAATGTTTCACTTTTGACGGTAGCCAAGGACCCTCTCTCGATCTTGCAATTAATAGTAACCACGGTTACACTATCGTTTTGGCCCTATTTAGTCAAGCGTCAATCGTTGCTCCAAGCCCTGTTCAGACAAGATGAGAAGGGCACGCAGTTGGAAACGAGCGGCTTGACCACGTAAGAGCAGGGGGCCGCTGTGACCCTAGTAAACAAATTTCACCATGCGTAAATCCAGGGAGGTTTACATGAAACGCATTCTTGCAGGAGTACTTATGAGCATGATGGCCATTAACGCGCACGCAGAAACAGAAAACTTCGAC